>JAAZCB010000193.1 GCA_012513545.1 Clostridiaceae bacterium | reverse complement strand
TGTCATGGGGGGACTCTCAGGTTATTGTAAACAGTAACGAGCTTTTTTGGAGGTATGATGGTGTTGACGGAGGTAAAACAGGGTATAATGATTTAGGTAAAAATACAGCGATAACAACTGTTACAAGAAACGGACAAAGACTTATATGTGTTGTGCTTGATTCGCCGCAGCAGTATGAAGATTCCGCCAAAGTGCTTGATTATGCATTTAATAATTTCAGGTTAGGTCTTCTCGTTTCAAAAGGTCAACCTTTAAAAAGAGTGTCGGTTGGAGATGAAAGTGTAGATTTGGTAAGCAAAAGTGACTTTTATTATACATATCCTGTTGGAGAAAACTATATTAAGGATATTGTATACAGCGGCATTGGACAGTTAAGTCCTCCTCTTACAACAGGTGATGAAGTTGGATCAGTAAAATATATTCTTAAGGATGGTACGGAAATTGATATTAAACTTTATCCGGGTACAGATGTTTATTCTTCTGTAAGTTTTTTGTCAGTTATAGCTACAAAAATGATAGAGTATAAAGAATTAAGTATATTGCTGTGTATTCTAGCTTTTGTTGAGATAATGCTTATTGTTTACAGCTTGATTAAAATTGTCAGAAACGCAGTATTCAAGTTGATTCATAATTTCAGGAACTAATGACTATTGTAATGGAAGACCGCTTTGTTGCATTAAAAAGAGTATATCAGGAAGAATAATAAAAGTGTTTATTCCTGAATATAATTTAAGAAACTCTATTGAAAATGTTTATATGCAAGTGATAAAATGGCTTTAGGAAGTTTTTCACACTTAATTAATAAATGTAATGCATGTTACAGTTGTAAATATCTGCATGGAAGTTTTGGGGCTTATGGAGGGCTTGGTATGAAACTCGTTTTTGCAGTTGTACATGACGAAGACGGAAACAAGGTTATGGAAGAACTTAATAATAAGGGTTTTACTGTTACGAAGCTTTGTTCTACAGGTGGATTTTTAAAGGCAGGCAATACTACCTTACTGGTTGGGGTTCAAGAAGATAAGGTGGATACTATTATTAATATAATAAAAAACAAGTCAAAAAGCAGAAAACAGGTCATTAATACTCCGATAGCACCAATTGGAATGGGAAATGTATTTATGGCTAACCCTGTTGAAGTCTCGGTTGGTGGTGCAACAATTTTTGTTATTGATGTGGAAAGATTCGAAAAGGTGTAAATATGTTTGGGTACATAAAGTTCAGGAGGAAATATGGGGTTTGATAAAAACCTTCCATTGAAGGATAGGATACAAAAAAGAAGAAAAGCAAAAAGGAAAAGATTTACTCTGGTCCTGATGTTTATAGTTGTTGCCAGTTCCTTGCTTATATTATATGAGAATAATGTTTGGTCACGTAATAATAAGGAACAGACTAACGAATTGGATTTTAATAGCAGTTCCGAAATAATAGAAATTAATAATCAGGAAATTCCCTTAAGCGATGGAAATAAAGAGCTTGTAGGTTCAGAATCTGAAATCACAAAGACTGTGGTGGATAATTCCAAAGCAGCAACTGACGGAGCCGATCCGGATGAGAATCCTTCCGCTGGTATGGAACCGGAAGTGGGTAAGGAGGCAGAGACCTCAAATCAGAATGTAAATTCATTAACCACTGAAGAATTAAAGAAGGATGGTAATGTAGTAATTTTCGAAGATAGCCCGTTGTCCAAAAACAATGTTGATTATAGCAAGCTTGAAGATGAACTTAAAGCTTACATATCAAAATTTAAAGGA
>JAAZCB010000192.1 GCA_012513545.1 Clostridiaceae bacterium | reverse complement strand
TCCACCTGCATCCTGAATTGATTTAACGTTTTTCATAACGCCATCTTTATTTAAATCACACAAAACTACTGTTGCTCCTTGACCTGCTAACATTTCAGCAGTAGCTTTACCAATGCCTCTTTCAGAACCACTACCAGTTACTATTGCAACTTTACCATCAAAATTAAACATAATTCTTCCCCTTGCATGATGTTTCAGATTAGTGAATACATCAATGCTCTCCTTTCTTTAATTAGTCTGATTTTTTAAAGATTATTTTATCTAAGTTTTTTAATAGTTTAAGAATATTTCTAAATATAGGTAAAAATTTTTTCTATTTATTTAAGCATTAAACTGGGTAATGTAAGAGAAATTGCTGGTATGTAAGTTATAATTATCAATGCAATTATCGAAGCAATCAAGAATGGGCTTAAACCTTTAATTATCTCTTTCATAGTAACTTTTCATATACCACAAGCTACATATAAATTAACTCCAACTGGTGGTGTTGTTAATCCGATCGCTAAATTTACAATTGATATGACTCCCAAATGAATAATATCCACTCCTAATGCTAGTCCAACTGGCACGTAAACTGGCGCTAATATATATATATAGCAGAAGTTGTATCTATAATACATCCGGCAATTAATAAAATAATATTTAGTAACAATAAGAAAATTAGCTTACTATTACCTGATAAGCTTATTAATAAACTACTAGCAGCATTGGCTACTCCTTCAACAGTCATAACCCATGCAAAAAGACTGGCTGTAGCTGTAATAAACATAACAACAGCTGATTGAGTTGTAGATATTACAAGCAATTCATATAAATCTTTTAAATTAATAGATTTATATATAAAAACACATACAAATAACCCATAAACTACAGAAACACCAGCAGCTTCTGTAGGAGTAAATACCCCTCCATAAATTCCACCTAGAATTATTACTGGCACCATTAATCCCCATATAGCTTCTTTAAAAGCTTTATTTTTTTCTTGCATAGTAGCACGGGGAAGTGTATTAATATTATCATCATTTTTTGTTTTCAATAATGCTGCAATTGACAATGATAAGCCAACTAGGAGTCCTGGTAAGATCCCAGCAATTAGTAAACTACCTATTGAGGCTCCTGTAATTGACCCAAATATTACAAACGTAATTGATGGAGGTATGATTATACCAATTGCACCAGCTGTAGCCATTAATGCTGATGAAAAATTACTTTTATATCCATTGCTTACCATTGCAGGTATAATAATAGCACCTAAAGCAGCAACTGTTGCAGGTCCTGAACCTGAAATTGCAGCAAAAAAACAAGCAACTATGACACAGACTAAAGCTAAACCTCCTTTTCTATGCCCTACCCAAGATTGAGCCAAATTTATTAACCTCTTGGAAATTCCGCCCCTTTCCATGATGTTTCCACTTAAAATAAAAAATGGTATTGCTAATAAAACAAATTTACTAGAAGCAGCAAAAATATTGCTAGGTATCATTGCAAGTGGCTCACCAGTATAAAGTAGAGTTGCCGCACTAGCAATACCAAGACTAATGGAAATTGGTACATTCATAATAAGTAATAGAGCAAAGGTACTAAATAGTATGAGACCAACCATATTAATTATCTCCCTTCTCTTTAAAACGGTTTATTGAATAATTTAGAAACTCTAAAGCCACAAATATTCCTCCAATAGGTACAAAAGCTCCAAATATCCATTCAGGCAATTGCATACCCAGAGTTAGTTGTTTGCTTTTATATTCAAATACAACCATTTCAATCCCAAAATATATCACTAATACACAAAAAACGAATGAACAAATACCAATGAATAAATATACCCACTTATGATATTTTTCTGGTATAATATCAGTTATGACTGTTAACCCAAGATGACTTCCCTTCCTTGCTGCAATGGCAGAACCTAACATTGTTAACAAGACAAATAGAAGTGTTGTCAATTCATCTGTAAATGATATAGAACCCTTAAGTAAATATCTTGAAACTACATTTGCGAATGTTAGTATAGTCATAAAAGCCAAGACAATAGCTGAAACAACTTCTTCAATCTTGTGTACTAAATTTTTCATAAAATATCCTCCTGTTTGTACAAGGTAGTGTCAAGTATTCAATAATTACATTCAGCATTTATTAATAAAAAATATTATGATTTAACATATATCAAACTATATACTGCTTTTATATTTACAATAAATGCTGAATGCTTCTTATTTACTACTTAATGCCAAATGCAGTACATGCCTCTTCCCCATATAATTCTTTATACTTTTCAATTACTGGTTT
>JAAZCB010000191.1 GCA_012513545.1 Clostridiaceae bacterium | reverse complement strand
TTGGTGGCGTACTTTTCGATAATTTCAGTTTTTTCAGTTTTTGTTAATGCCATGACGTATGCTCCTATACATATCTTTTTTATTGCAGGTCTCCCAGATTGCAGCCTAATATATTAGACCACGCACCGGACCAGTCATTGAGAGGAATTATAACAGGATTCAGTTTGAGCGCAAGGAAAAGGTATTGGGCACTTAGGCTCACATATGATCAATTCTCATGTTTTTCAAGAGAGTCTAAGTCTTCTAATACACTTGTATCTTCTTCATCAAAAAAAGCTATCAATAGTGTAATATCATCTCCACAGCCCTGAGAGCTAGTTTCAGAAAGCCAATTTTTCAGATTGTCGCTAATTAATTGTTGACCATGTTGTTTAAGCATCGCAAAGTATTCAACACAAGATTTGTTGAACTCATCATCGTTTATATGACTATTATAAAAACCGTCAGTAGAAAGCATAAACATAGATGGAAGATGATTTGACACATTCTTACGGTGAACTTCAGATACAGCTTTTTTCCATGAATCGATTTTGCCTAATGAATGTGTCTCTGTTCCAAGAATACGATCCTGTAATAAAAGCTGCTCCATACCTTCATTATCGACATAGGTCAGTTCACCGTCTCCAATACGGAACGCAAAAATGAAAATCGAGGTAATCATTAAGCCGACAATCGTCGACCCATACAATCGATAAATACTTTCTTTATCTTTTTTACCATCCGACGTAAGTGGGACAGCCCGCTTTTTTCTCCTATGTGCCCTCAAAACTCTTTTATTCCATTTACCATCAATCGCTTGTCCAATCTTTATCTCGCCCTCTCTATTGAGAAATGTCATCAACTGGTCGAGATTTTCTTTATAAACTTCATAGAATTCGGACATTACATCGCAAAACACGTTTACGGCTATTGTTGAACCCGTCTTGCTAAAAGGACTGGATTTACTGCCATGACCATCAGCCACAGCCATGATGACGGTTTCATCATCAGGTTGGCACCATTCCATACTGTCCTGACATTCCATCCCAACAACTTGATGAGAAGTACCTTGAACGGATTCTCCGAAAATACTTCGTTTCATATTCAATTCACCGAAATCATTTTATCCAAAGTCTTAACAATTACCAAACATCATCAACACCAATGTCAAACGGGTCGGGAATACTAGCTAAATGTAACACTGATGAAGCGTTTGGCCCACCAACAACCCCAACCGAAGAGCCATCTATGATACTCGAAGGAGCGGAAACGGAAGGTATAACGCTCGTTGACGCCCACTTTATCATTTTTACCAAAGTCTCTGGATTGTTAGCCTGCAAAACAAGTTCCCGGTTTCCTGTAAATTCCTGAAGCACATCATCGTCAGCATCCTTCCCAATAGAAATTGCTATTCGGACCGATTTTTTCCCCCATGGCAAGTTGAGAAGTTTATTCAAAGGCTCCTTATAATCATCAGTAGGTTGCCCATCAGATAGAAGCACTATCACAGGAGGCAATGCCCTGTCTGACATCGGAGGGATTGTTAATTGTCCTGTTAGCAGTTCAAAAGCTTTTCCAAGGCTGGTAGCACCATCCGCATCAAGGTCGTCCCAGGAAAAATCTTCAATATTAACAGGATTTGCTGTTACCCAGGACGCCCCTGTAGAGAACTTAAGAGTTCGTACCATAAGCTGAGCATTTGGATTGTCCATCGCTGCATCCGCCATCTCAGGAATGGTCGATTGAATTGCGTGATTTACGGATCCGATTTTTTCTCCGTACATGGAACCTGAACAATCTACCAACCAAAAGAAATGAAGCGGTCTGCTTGCTAGTTCACCACCAGGGCGTCGTAAATTTCTTGTCATTTTATCCTCCTAAAGATTTTATATCAATCACTGAAATTCACCGATCACAAGACCAAAATTGATTTTGATATCTCTAGCAATCGTTGCACTCCTGCCAATCGGGATTGTCGTTTGAATGCCATCTGGTTTAATGTAAGTCCAAGTGTCTTTGCTCTCATTTTTTATACCCCAAATGTTTGGGCTCTTGGGATTTTGAACGATCGAGCCAACTACTGTCTCCATGTCATAATTATCATAAATATGATGAGCATATATTTTAGCATCATTATTCAATAATACCTTGTTTTTCTCTACAACCAACGTAACCGGCATCCTTATAATGCTATTGCAACTCCAACAAATATGGTCTACATGAGAAGCATTTTTGTTTTCGTCAAAGAAAACCTCGGCATAACACTTTGGGCAGTTAGTGATACCAGTTAATAAATTGGCAAAAGTATCCATCCATTTTTTTCAGTAACTCTTTTGTTTGGAGAGGAAAGTCCCTCGGTAAACGATTGAATAAACAAGTCTCGTATTGATTGTGGATACAACTTCCAAAATTCAATGACATTATCATGGTAACCTTTTACGGGAAGGTTGGATTTATCTCTTGGATCGTAAACAAACACAGGATGAGTGCCAAACAGCCTGTTCATAGCGTGAACGTCCATACATTTGATACTATACTCGAGTTTACCTTCAAGAGGATGACCGAGCATAAGCATATAAAAAAGCAGTACTGCCAAAGAGTACAAATCTGTGTTTCTCGATGGTTTTTCCTTCCCAATAACAATTTCTGGTGCCATAAATCTCGGGGTTCCATAAACTGTACAATTGTCAAACCTATTAGGCGACACATTATCATTGTCACATATTAAAACATCTCCATTGTCTGGATTGAAGAAAACGTTTCCGAATGAGATGTCGCGATAACTATAACCCATTGCATGTAGTTTCTTATACCCATTTGTAAGATTATAGGCAGCTCTACACAGCGAAAGAAACGTCGGTTCGGCTCTCCGTTTCATCAAATCTACAATGCTCATAAATTCTTTAGGGCGGAGTGGCATAATATAGCCAAATGATTCGCCAAATGACTTAAAGATAATGTCCTGTGGCCAGAGGAAAGATGTGTCAGGTGACCCTTTTACTACGAGATCATCTAATATTTCTTTCTGATCTTTAGTTGCCATGTGCGAAAAGTACCATTTTAGAGCATAATGCTTATCTCCCGCTGTAACATCATATACTTCGCCCTGGCTGCCTGCCCCAATTAAGGAAACGACTTTGTACTTAGTTTTACTCTCCGATGTCAGTAAAGTGCCAGTTTTTAGATGACCATTCATGTTGTCGACTCCTATCATGTTCCTACAAGTTATATGGTTGTGATTTGACTTTCTGTTACCTGACAATCAATGAGAGCAATGCCAGCAAAGCCGTCACGCCGATACCAATAATCAATATGTTTATTTTTATATTCAGCGATTTTTCCACTATCTTAAGCTGTTCGAAAAGTTTTTCGACAGACGTGGCCTCAAGTCTTTTGGAAAATTCGGTGAACCGTAATTCTAGTTGATCTTGCATTTTGGTAATGTGTGCAGAGGTCTCCGTCAATTTTCCTATGTAATCCTGATTCAATTTTCGATATTCACTAAGTGCATCATCTGATATCTTAGATATCTCAATTTCCGCTTTTTCAAGCATATCAGCATTAGTTCTCGCTATATCCAATGGAACCGCTTCAGCATTCTTATCTATAATGGCAATTACTTTTGCAATTTCAATCTTTATCGTGGAGGTCAATTCTGTAATGGTATTTACCAAAGTGGAAGAAGCCAGGATATTTTTTTGAAACTCCGTAACCTGTTGTTCCAATTCCTCTATACTATCAAACACTTTTATTACCTCCTGAACGAGAGAATTTTGGATTTAGTTTTTGTGCCAGAAAACCAAAATATACGATATCTTTAGTATCGTTGGTGTATAACTGATCTACCAATTGGGAATGATTAATTTTGTGGCTATCACAATAATGCACAAAGAATTTCATTAAGGAAAGTCTGCCTTTTACGCTACACACTTTAAACAACTTATAAAAAGTATTAATAAAGACTTTTCTATCTTGGTCGGGCATATTATGGAGAATTCGTTGCAACCTGTCTGTTTCGAAAATATCTTTATTTCTTAAATTTGCACAGAAAAGGAAATAGTCAAGCTTATATGAATATCGGTTACTATTGATCCGTTCGATATTCGAGATATCGTTCGTGTTTACTCCAACAATAACTTTGTCTGCTATCTGTTGGATCGACATCTCACTATATTTTTCCTCATCGCTTTTCAGTTTTATGAATGGTAAGTTGAAGTAGTCCTTTATGTCGGTTGTAATTTCTTCAGATTCAAAAATACTAGTTCTTTTAGTAAT
>JAAZCB010000190.1 GCA_012513545.1 Clostridiaceae bacterium | reverse complement strand
TTAGAGGATTATACCAGATATAATAAAAATATAGTAAAAAAAGGAGGAAATAATTATGGCAACTCAAAAACCACATTTAAATGTAGCCTTTATCGGCCATGTCGATCACGGAAAATCTACGTCCGTAGGTCAATTACTAGTTATGCACGGTGATATCAGAGCAGATCTCATTAAAAAGTTCGAGGAAATGGGAGAAAAAGGTAAGACGTTTAAGTTTGCTTGGGTAATGGATAATCTAAAGGAAGAGAGAGAAAGAGGAGTTACAATAGATCTTTCTCACAAAAAGTTTGAAACTGATTCAAAATACATTACAATCGTGGACTGTCCAGGTCACAGAGATTTCGTTAAAAACATGATTACTGGAGCTTCACAAGCAGATGCCGCAGTTCTAGTAGTTGCAGTAAATGATGGTATCATGCCACAGACACAGGAGCACGTTTTCTTGTCTAGAACACTTGGTATCCAACAAATAGCTGTATTGGTAAACAAGATGGACACAGTAAACTACTCGCAGGAGAAGTTTAACGCCATTAAGGCAGAAGTAGAGAAGTTAATTAAGACAGTTGGATTCAAAGTTGAAGAAACAAAGTTTATCCCTGGTTCAGCATTTAACGGAGACAACATAGCAGGTAAATCTGACAAGACACCATGGTACACAGGACCGTCATTATTAGAAGCCGTAGACTCTTTCAAAGAACCAGATAAACCAACAGACAAGCCACTTAGACTTCCAATTCAGGATGTTTACACAATCACTGGTGTAGGAACAGTACCTGTTGGAAGAGTAGAAACTGGAATAATGAAGAAGGGAGATACAGTATTATTCGAGCCAGCTACAACAGTATTTGGAAAGCCAATTTCTGGTGAAGTAAAGACAATCGAAATGCACCACGAAACACTAGATCAGGCACTACCAGGAGACAACGTTGGATTCAACGTTAGAGGTGTTGGAAAGAACGATATTAAGAGGGGAGATGTTCTAGGACATCCAAACAACCCACCAAGAGTAGTAACATTGAACGACTCTTTCAAAGCACAGATAGTAGTTCTAAGACACCCAACAGCCATAACCGCTGGATACACACCAGTATTCCACTGCCACACAGCACAGGTAGCATGCACATTTGAGAAACTACTTGCAGAGCTTGATCCAAAGACCGGTAACGTAAAGACTGAAAATCCTGACTTCCTAAAGAGCGGTAGCGCTGCCATTGTCCAGATAAAGCCAACAAAACCCATGGTTATTGAGGAAATAAAAGTAATACCTCAGTTGGGTAGGTTTGCCGTAAGGGATATGGGAGCAACAGTTGCCGCTGGAATGGTCCAGTCTATAACTAAGGCATAAAATTTTAATTTATTTTATTTTTATTTGAATGAGGCGATATAGGTGCAAAAAGCTAGAATAAGATTGACTGCAATGGAAACAGGAAAACTTGACGAAGTTTGTTCGCAGGTTAAGAAGATAGCGGAGCGTACAGGTGTAGACATAGCCGGGCCAATACCATTACCAACAAAGAAATTAAAAGTACCAGTAAGAAAATCCACTTCTGGTGACGGTAAGGCTACATGGGAACGATGGGAAATGAGGATACACAAAAGACTCATCGAAATCGACGCTGATGAAAGGACCATGAGACAGATAATGAGAGTCAAAGTTCCTGAAAGAGTTAACATAGAAATTGAATTATTGTCCTAATCTATTATTGTATTTAAAAAATACAATATCTCTTCTTTGATAGAATTTGTATAAAAAATAAAATATAAAATTAATTCCTATACTTTACTGTGCAGAATTCCCAAGATTTTAATCTTGTGCTTCCTGTTACAACTATATTGCCTTTTGAGTCAAACGCAATGCCATTTGCCATATCGTCTTCTCCAATTGCTTGTCTCTGTTCCCAGAGCTGTTTCCCGTTTTTGTCGTATACTATAGTAAGATAATCAAAGTAAAGGGCGTTTCCTTTATAGGATGTCCCTGTAACCGCAATATTATCTTTTTTGTCAATTGCAACTGCAAATGCTTTATCATCTTTTCCAGCATTGTAAGTTCTGCGCCATAATAATTTTCCATCTTTGTTGTATTTCAATGTCTTGAAATCAAAATCGTTTCCATTGTGGAAATAGCCTGAGATAATTATGTTATTTTCAAAATCAGTAGCAATTCCCATTCCATGCGCCTGGCTATCGTCAAATTGTACTCTCCAGAGAGGGCTACCGTCCTTGTCATATTTTAAGAGCAAGAATGAATTTGTAGTATCTGCCCTGCTTCTGCCCATTGTCATTCCCCCAATTATAATATTATCCAAGGAATCGATGGCAACATCATAAGCATAGTCATCGTGAGCATCTTCAAATAAGACTTTCCAAAGCATCCTGCCATTCTTATCATATTTAACTGTATATATGTCGTACTGATTAGTAATAAAGGAGTGTCCAGTAACTATTACGTTGCCTTTGGAATCTGTAGCAACGCCTTCGCCACTATCGTTACCTCCCATATTGAACTTTTCAGCCCAGAGTTTTTTTCCTTCAGAGTTATATTTTACCGTGTAGTATCTACCACTTGATATCCCAGTAACAATAACGTTGTTTTGCCTGTCAACTGTGACATCATTTGCCTGTTGTGTCCCATCTTCCTGCTCGACGTTTTGCCAGAGCACGTTTCCGTTTCTATCGTATTTGATAGTAACATAGTCCCAGCTCTTAACGTAAGTAGATCCAGTAACAATAATATTGTCCTGAAAATCACAGACTACGCTGTTTGCAAAATCATTTTTTCCCCCATCGTAGCTCTTTTCCCACATTAAGCTGTAAGCAAGGGTTGCCATAGGCAGAGAAAAAACCAACATCGAAAGCACTAAAATTACATATTTATTTTTCATAGTATCACCTATATGCACATATAATTTGTATTAAGAATATATAAGGTTATACGATATTTTGAATATAATCAAAATTTTATATCATAAAATTTAAATATTGAATATCATTTTTCTATCTATGGGTGATAAAAATGATTGACTTAATAGCTATAGCTGCATTAGGACTTATAGGAATAATAGGTTTTGTTGCACTGGTATTTCTAGATGCAATATTCTTGTGGTTGGGAACTAAGTTTGCAGGTATTGATAAAGCCTCATTCGGTAAGGCAATAATAGGCGTATTTATCATGATAGTACTAAGTGCCATCTTGGGGTCACTTCTTGGTCCACTCGGAATTCTTGGAATAATCTTAAGTTTCATAGTGACATTATGGGCAGTGAAGTCACTATATGGGACTTCTTGGGGCAAGGCATTTTTAGCACTAATCTTGGCATTCGTAGCTTTCATAGTGCTTTCAGTGGTTTTGTTAGCATTATTGGGGATTGGTCTCTCAAATCTAGGCATTTTTTAATTTATTTATT
>JAAZCB010000189.1 GCA_012513545.1 Clostridiaceae bacterium | reverse complement strand
TGCCCAGGCCCAGCGTTCGAATCTTATTGAAAACAATCAGGAAAGAAATCCGCTTGTTCAGAGGTTAACCATCCAGATCGAGAATTCGAAAAAAACAATTTCAGAAAACATCTCATCATTAGGTAAAACCACAAAAATTTCCATTGATGAAATGAACAAGCGAATAAATAAAATAGAAGCTGAAATCAGCCGGCTTCCAATCACACAAAGACAGCTTGGAATAATCGAACGCAAGTATCGTCTTAATGATGCTATTTACAATTATCTCCTCGAAAAACGAGCAGAGGCGAAAATAACAAAAGCGTCTAACTTACCGGATAATCTGATTATAGAGTCAGCACAGGTAGAGGGATTACTTCCTGTCACTCCCAATAAACCCAGAAACTATCTTATTGCATTCATTTTGGGTATGGCGGTTCCGTTTAGTTTTGTAAGTATTGTATCAACCTTAAATAATAGAATTGAATCCCAGGAGGACCTGGAAAAAATGACAGATGTTCCTGTTCTTGGAAAGATTCTGCATAATAAGTATAAAACAAAGAATGTCTTATATGAATTTCCCAGAACAAATATTGCTGAATCATTTAGAGCGCTCAGAACCAACCTTAATTTTTATGTCAGAGGAGGTCAGAAGAAAACTATTCTGGTCACTTCATGCCTTGAGGGAGAAGGAAAGTCTTTTATAGCTCTTAATATCGCAATGAGTTATGCCCAGTTAAACAGGAGAACTATTTTGATTGACTTTGATTTAAGAAAACCTAAAATATATTTCGATGAGGATGGAGTTCCAAAAGACGGGCTAAGCTCATACCTTATCAATAAGGCTGGCCTTGAAGAGATTATCATTAAATCCCCACATGAAAAACTTGACTATATTCTCTCAGGAGTCCTGCCCCCTAATCCGACTGAACTTGTTGCATTGGGAAAAACCGAAGAGTTAATAAACCAGCTAAAAAACGATTATGACTATATCGTTTTGGACACAACTCCTCTTGCACAGGTTACTGATGCATATCAACTTATCAACCTTGCTGACGTTAAAGTTCTTATTGTACGATACAATGTCACCCTGAAGAAAGTTTTTTCTTATGTAATAAAAGATCTGAAGCATAAAAATGTTGACAATATCTGCATCGTGTTAAATGATAACAGAATCAAACAAGATCAGTATGGATATGGCTATGGTTACGAAGTTAAGGGTAAAAGGAAAAAATATTAATAAACATACTACTTGACAATTAAGAGATTATCTGAATTGTAATTGCAAAGAATATCACTGTTTTAAGGACCTCAGATCAATCAGGGTTCTATTTTTTTATCAAGTATTGAAATGTTACTTTTAATATGTAACATTTGATACCTATACATCTGGATGGTCAAATACTGTGATTGACGATGCGAAGCTTTATATATACATCAGATGCCAGATAATAGGTCGAAGATCTTAACGAAGTGACATTCATTATTTTCAATCAATGCCAGGTCGCTTTTCTGCATTTTGGACTGTGTTTTGTTCAATATCCATTTCGAACCTTGATCTAAGCAATCCATAATAATGCTCATGAAGTATCTCGATGATAAGAAATAATACTCTCAATTAGATTATATTATAAATTTTTATCATAATTAAGTGGTGGATTTAAGGAAAATAGTAAAACATT
>JAAZCB010000188.1 GCA_012513545.1 Clostridiaceae bacterium | reverse complement strand
TAAGGTCGTTAAAGAAGGGGCGCGAGCCAGAGAATATGAGGATGCTCTGCAATGGCTTTGTGATGCCAACTTGACTTATAAGATATACTGCAGTGCTAGCCCGGGGTTGCCCATTTCGGCTTATGATGATTTATCTGCATTCAAGTTATATATGGTAGATGTAGGGCTATTACGAAGGTTATCTCTTTTGGCACCTTCTGCATTCAGTGAAGGTAACAGACTGTTTGTGGAGTTTAAAGGGGCTTTAAGTGAGAATTATGTCCTGCAAGCACTGAAAAACCAGTTTGAAGCCATGCCTCGTTATTGGACTATGGATAACCCGAGGTATGAGGTTGATTTTCTTATCCAAAGAGAAAATGAAATTTTGCCAGTAGAGGTAAAATCAGAAAGCAATGTGGAAAGCAGAAGCTTGAAAAAGTACAAAGAAAAGTACGGTGACAAGGTAAAGATTCGTATTCGTTTTTCCTTGAATAACTTGCGTCTTGATGATGACCTACTAAATATTCCGTTGTTTATGGCGGATTATGCAGATAAGCTCATTGGGGTGGCTTTGAAACAATTGAGATAACTCCGGCATTAGAGGCAAAAGCAGTTCTAGATAAGCCTGAGAGACATATTGTGTGTATTATTAACGAAAGCTAAATATAAAGGTGAAAACTAATTCATAAAAGTCGGGAAACCGGCTTTTTATTCATCTCTTGCATATTCAGAAAGTGGGCAGTATGATGCAAAAATGAAGATTCGTAAAAGACGGGAATTCTGGATATCAGCTTGTTACATCCCATAAAATTAGGGTTTATTGCTCTTTTTATTCAATTACTCTTGAGAATATGATAAAATTATCATTAAAAAGCCTATTCTGGGTAAAAACGGAGAGAAAGGCGTTGGTAAATCCTATGATTAGTTATAGAATGATTATGTTAATAGTTGGTTTAGTCCTTGTTTTCATATTAGCGATTTTTACGGGATTTAGTACTTTAAATAGAGATGGGTGGACTGTTATTCCGTTTTTAGCAGTACTAGCATATTTCGCATATATATTAAAACAAGTTTGTGAAGAATGGAGAATGTACAGAATGGATAAAAAAACGGAGTAGAAATTGAAGTATTAGAATTTTTGAATTTTTTTGTTGAGAAAAGTTCATCTGGAAGTAGGTATACACGAGGATTAAGAATAGCATTAGCTGTATTTAAAGATCAGTTAAAGAAAGAAACTCTAGCATTAAGGGGAGATTTTTCTTATATAGACTTAAGGCCAGGAAGGATGTACACGGTTTCGTTTTATAGGAATGTAAGAGAAATAGTAAAAATTGAGGAGTTTAAAAGAAAGAGATGAAAGACGGCATTGATGGCATTTATAAAAGTATTACACATGTTTAACATTGAAGTACCTGAACAATATAGAATATTTGCTCGCAGGCTTCTATATGAACAAATAATTAAAATATCTTATTAAAGCAAACAATTTGTCTTTAACATGCATATACATACCTTTAATTTTTAACCGCATATGTTGATGGAACTGAAGAATTATTTAGTATATGTTGTGCTTTTTTGGTTTAAAGTAGTATAATTATAGAGGGTTTTTCATTCTTTTATAAATTCTGTAATAGTTAAAAAAGGTTTGAGTTTATTGTAAAATTCTTTCAAGCATATAGAGTTTGGGTTCCTTTATAGGGATGAAGTTGAGAGATATTGCATATTTGTGAATAAAATCATTAGATAAATAAAATTTGGAGGAAGTACTAATGAAAACTTTGTTTGAACTCTGTAAACCAAGGGCGAGTGTATTTGATGAAACAAAACGGGAAGATGTATTGAATTTATCCGACTTGATAGAGGGAAACATTGACCCACAAGCCTTTTTTGAAGAGAACTATCTTACAAGTGGAATGAAGGTTTTATTCGATGCGGCGTTTAAGCGGTTTATTAAAGAAGGCTCAACAGGAGTTGTGAAATTAACCCAAGCCATGGGTGGTGGTAAAACCCATAACATGTTGGCACTCGGGTTGATTGCTGCAAACCCT
>JAAZCB010000187.1 GCA_012513545.1 Clostridiaceae bacterium | reverse complement strand
AGGAAATCGCAAATATTTAATTGTACAAATTCCGGAGGCCACAGACGAAAACAGCGAGGCCTACAAAGCAGGTTTCAAAAAAATCAGTGACATAACCATTGAACGTAATAAAAGGGTAATTGAAAAAATTATAGAAGAGAAGAAAAACCGGCAACCAGATTTATTCAATAATGGTAACAAAGAAGATGTTACAAAAGGTTTGGGTTTTAAAGTATTCAAACTGGTAAAATCAAACTTTCCACGAGTCGAGTTTGCTCCGGATCCCGATAAAACCGATGAAGAAAACATAGAGCTGCTCAAAAAATACATTCGCGATAAAGAGGCGCAAATGGTTACAGCCTTTAACAAGGATGAACTGCTGACCGAAATTTTACTGAAAAACAATTTTACCCTGAATTACAAAACCACCAAACAGGAGCAATTTAAAAAGAATGAGATACTTTATGTCACAGATGGTGAAAAGGAAACCCTGATATGCCTCGATGTTGTATTAGATATGGAAACCGTTGAGTATTTCAAAAAAAATACAGGGCAAAAGTTTATTTGCCTTGAAAGGGCTTTGGACACAACAAAAAATACAATCTGAAACATTATATGGGTGATAAGTTCATTTCGTTTTAGAAATTGAACTTATACATAAACAAACAGATACCAGTATAAGTAGTTATAAAAACATCAAAGCGGTAATACCGAAGTACTACCGCTTTGGGAGCGTCCGGGTCAATAACCCGATCGCATTGCAAATTTATAAATAAAATTCCCAATTTAGCAAAAGAATTAGCCCTATCGGAATCAATAATCATGGGAATCGATCTTTATTCCGTTGGCAATCACCAAATAAAGTTTGCCGGCAGATCATACAAAGAGATAGCTGAAGAAATAAAGTTTAAGCTTGATAATCTGCGAATTGATTATCAATCCCTTTTATCACTCCCTTATTTCCGTACTGGAGATGAAGAAAATTCTGTTTCTCCGGAAAGTTTATCCTGGAACTATTCTGTAAATGAATTCTCAGGAGCAATTGAATTTACCGGGCCATACGAGTTAGAAATATCTTTTAATTATTATAGTATCGAATTTTGTTCTCCCTGCTATAGATATTATGAATGGTTCGAGATGGAAGTTAACCAGCGGGATATCTGGCGTAAATATTTCCACCAGATATTAAAGAGCTTTGGAGGGGACCGGCTTATGTATTTTCCAGACAATGCAATATTTCTTGATTATTTTCTGGATTCAAGCGGAAGTTTTGAGAAGAAAGAATTGCGTTTACAGAATCGTTATGGTCCTGCTGTAAATTTTTCTGAAGAAGTTGATGATTATTATAGGGTATATTTTATTGATAGATTTTATTTGGTTTGAAATAGAAAAAACAAGTATAATGGATAAACAAGATGCTAAAATTTTAGATGCTGTTTTAAAAATTGCAGTTGCATATAACGGTTCCAATTACGAGTCTATCCTTGGACTGGCAGGTAATTATGATTGTCCTGAAATAGCAGAATATAGCGTAAAAGAGTTCATTTATTATCTTGACATTATAGAAGAATACAATATAGCAAATGTCACTAAATATAAGAGCGGGTTTACTGTTAAGCCATATCCAATTAAGACTGAAAAGTTTATCAATAATGGAGGTCTTACGGGTACATTAGAAGAAAATGATAAGCTACTGGAAATTACTTCAGTAGAAAATCAAAAACTCATTAACGAAGCAACACTGGCCAAATGGCAGGTTAAGGCTTTTTGGCCACTATTTATATTTGCTTTGATAGGCGGAGTTTCAGGTTTTGTTTCATTGATCATGCAAATATTTAAAGATTGATGTATCTTCAGGCCATCTCGTTTAAAAAAGGATGGCAAAAAGAATTTTCCGGTAAAACTTGCCATCCTTATTTTTTTAATACTTCAAACGATTTCTTTAATTTTTGTTTTTATTATATTTATATAATATATTTGTTTTATAATTATTATACATGTGTAATAATTAATTATTAATATTATTATAGATACATAATAAAATGAACTATTTTGATAATAAACTGAACCGGGAACAGATCGACAAAAAGCTTGTACCTCTTAAGGAGTTTACAAAGCACGGGTTGTCATCCATCGGATGGATTAAAACCATCCGTGAAGCCCTTGGCATGACTTCATCTGATTTGGCTTCACGGGTCGGGGTAAACCAATCCCGCATCATTCATATGGAAAAATCAGAAATCGAAGGCAATATTAAGATCTCAACAATGAAAAAAATTGCCGATGCACTGGATATGGATTTTGTTTATGGTTTTGTCCCCCGAACATCCCTCAATGAAATGGTTCGTGAACAGGCCAGGAAAATAGCATCGCAAAAAATGCAAAGGCTCGACCATACCATGCGACTTGAATTACAGGAATTATCGAGCGAGGAAAAAGAAAAGGCCTTAGAAGATATGACCAATAAAATACTCATAGGTGAACCGAAAGACTTCTGGAAGAAATGATACAGGATGATTTGCCTAAAGGAGCGACCAAGCTCTCCGAAGAGGAAATGGAAGGACTTAAAATCAAAACCATTACTACCCGTGGTGAACTCGACCGATGGGAACAGCAGAATATTGGTGAGGCAATGGACTGGCTTGATAAGCGTAAAAACAAATCCAATATCCTTAACGAGGCGTTTGTTAAAAAGCTCCATGAAAGGATGTTCGATAAAGTATGGGATTGGGCAGGAACGTTTCGAAAAACTGATAAAAATATCGGGGTTGATAAACACCGTATAGCAATCGAATTACGTCAATTATTGGATGATACACAATATTGGATAGATAACAAAACCTATGAACCTGATGAGATCGCAGCAAGGTTTCATCATCGCCTGGTTCATATCCATTGTTTTCCGAACGGTAATGGTCGACATTCCCGCCTGATGACGGATACCCTACTTACGGATGTTCTTGGCAAGGAACCGTTTACCTGGGGGAACGGTGATTTAATACATGAAGGAGATGTTCGCGATATTTATATTAGTTGTTTACGTTTTGCAGATGGGCATGATTATAGCCCATTAAAGAGATTTGTGAGATCATAAAGTGCAGTACAAAACCAAAAAATCCCATCCACAGAAAACTAATAAGAACCTGGAATTTCTTAAAGCTTCCAGGTTCTATAAACAAAACACTCTTTCGTAATTTATTCTAAGGACATGATATTGCTATATTACCACTTTGGAATGTACCCCCAATCTCTGTTCCAAATCCTGGGGCTAAAGTGATATCCCTACCTGCCTGATAGGTAATGTTGGCGCCATTTTTTACAGTAGTATTCGATGAAGAAAGGTATTGCCCTGAACTGAATGTTTGAGTGCCATATAGATTAAGGTTGTCAACATGTGTTGTACCTAATTCAATGGCTCCTAAAACAGAATTATAAGCATTAATCCTCCCACTTCCAACTAACCCGGGATATAAATATTCATCTGTAACAGGATCAGCAGTGCTTTTAATTACATCTTCAACTTGCTCCGGAGTTATGCAGTTATTCACAGATCTCATAAGTGCTGCAACAGCTGCCACTTGGGGAGCCGCGCCTGATGTACCAGTTGCAGTTCCAAAATAAGGCCAGGGATTATTCTTAGAAGGCATTGCAACCATTAAGTCAAAACCTGGGGCACATATATCCACATTTGGGTAGTGAGAATCCTGCGTTCCTGGAAGAGTATGCTCATCATCATAACCTGTTGTTGTAACAACTATTACTCTGGGATCATTAAGTGCGCAGAAAGGGCAACAATCTAAACCGTCATTATGTTCTGGACCGTTACCGGCAGCAGCTGCGATGATGGTTCCATTATCAATAATCTCATGAATTGCTAGTGCATCATCAGGATCGTACGAATCATTATCAAACCAACTAATAGAAATAACATCAACCCCGAGCGCAAGAGAGGCATGATGAGCTTTTTCAACTCCTTCATCCCATGTGTAGGCATAAAACTTCGTATTAAAACCAATGGCAGCATTTTTTCCTCCTCCACTTGTTTCTGAAATGGCTATACTGGCAACAATAGTTCCATGATCTTGCCATGTGTTAGTTGTTTCCCTCCAAATATGATCGACAAGAGAGTAGGGATCATAGCCGACAATATATTTGTTTTCCAGATCAGGGTGATAGCGATCGAATCTAGTATCTACAATGGCAATAGTAACTGGATCACCACCTTTTGTGATATCCCAGGCTAAATTTGCCTGGACCTTTGGGATAGACCATTGCCAACCCAGAGTATAATGATAATCCGATGGTTCATACATGGCCACTGGTGCCTTTCTTATTTCAAATTTCTTTATTGAATTTGATGTTCTCAATATTGAACTTACGTTAGGAGTATCATTAACAAAACATTTAATTGTATATATATTAAGCAGTTCAGATTTTTTTGAATATGGGAATGACTGGTGCATATCCGTAATTACTTTTGAATTGAGAAGTTCGTTAATTGACAGATCTGAAGTAACAATTTTATTATCAGTTTTTGCAAAGGCAAACTTCTCAGGATATACTTTTATACGATAGGTTGTTATTTGAGATTCCTGAGCCCTACAAATCGTATTTATCATTAAAAGAAAGATAATTATAAATTGGATAATTTTCATAGATTTAATTTTTTAAAATAATATCAATTTTCCTTTTTCTAAGTCCCTATCTTGGTCCCTTATAATATAGAACATAGTAGAATTATTATATCTGCCCAGATCAATTTCATTTTTAGTTATTTTCTGATCTGATAATAATATTCCATTAATGCTGAATAATTGAATTCTGGGATTCACCAGAAATTCCCACCCGGAAATGAATAGCTTTTGATCGGATTGATTAAAAAATACTTTAATTGTTGATGTTTCATTTTCCTCCAGATTTTGTGGAATAATATGGATGAAATAGCGTGGTCCTGAAAATCCATAACATCCTGCTGTGTCCCGTATATAAACACCATATTCTGTATAGGTGTCAGGATGTACCCAGGTACATGGTTCATGTGGGCTGGATACTCCGGTTGAAGGCATCCAGGCTATTGAATCAAGGGGTAATTTCGAGTCAATGAGACCTCCTTGGCATAGATAAGTAGAATCACCTTCAGGTAAATAAAAAATATAATCAAGTAATGAAATATTAATAAGTGAAAATATAATGCGGCATGAATCAATGGAGATATTTCCCGCTGTATCCGATACGGTTAATTTAAATACCAGATCACTTCCGGTTGTTCGATGAATTAATAATGGATTAGAACTGGTAGTATCATCAATAAAATAAGAAGCATAAAAGTGATATTGCGAACCAGAAAGATGATAATATGCTTCCCAGCAATAGTTATAAGTTCCACTTCCTCCTGTTGCTGTCGGATTTCCTCCAAGTCTGACAGAATCCATTATGCCTTCATTAAAACATACTGCATTATCGTACCCGGCGTCAACAATCAATTGGCAATAGCTTATTGCATTAAATAAAGCAATCAGCAAAATGGCGAGAGATGCTTTTCTAAGAATTCGCATTTCATGTAATTTATTAATACTAGTCAGTAAGAATCATTCTTTCCACTCCAACAACTTCTCCATCAACAATAAGAGAGTAATTGTATATTCCTGGTCTTAGTTCATTTCCCTGGATGGTAACAAACCCATTTCCCCTCTCAGTTATTTTCATGCTCTTTAACTGCTTTCCTTGCATATCATAAATTATAAATGATGCATTGCTTACTTCAACAGGGATGTAATATTCTATCATAGTGTTCTCTCTGAAGGGATTGGGTTTATTTTTACCTAATGTAACATCACTTTTTGAAGTGTTGTCAATATCAGATGACTTATTTGTGCTGACATTAGATAATTTTTGTTCTAAGTCCAATATTTTTTGGTCTAACTCTTGGATTGCCATAGTTAATACAGGAATTAATCCTTCATAATCAATGCTCAGTAAATTTGTAGTAGTATCTTCCTTAACCAAATTGGGGTAAATCTCCATGAGTTCTTGTGCAATGAAACCAAACTGATTGCTATATTCATCAGGTTTGATATTTTGCAAATGGGGAGAATTACTTGAGGAGAAATCATAATCATATTTGCAAGGCTTTAGTTTTAATACATTATTT
>JAAZCB010000186.1 GCA_012513545.1 Clostridiaceae bacterium | reverse complement strand
TTAACATCCGAATAACTAAGGATAGCAATATTTAATGCAATAATCCCGATAAAAACAATTACTTCAAGAGCTTTAAACCTTATCAAATCAATTAATACCTCAGCAAAACATACAATCGCAATTAACTCAAAAGGTACCAAAAACAATAAAATACGGTCCTGCATAGGGTATTGTCCAATACTTGATGCAATTAATGTAAGTAAAACCGTCAGAAAACCATAAAAGAAAAGTTCAAGCCTTCTTTTTATCAGAAGCAGCGAACCTCCAATCCACAATATACCTCCTGCTATAGCTGTAAATTCACCAGGAAATACAAAATTTAGAAAGTTATTCGTCATTAATGACATCAAATCCCAATCAGAGGAATCTTCGGGGAAAAGAGGAAATTTTAAGTGTCTCCAATACTCCATGGACATTTCATCAATATTTGAAGTCGCGTTTCCAGTATAAACTACGTAGCATATCCCAAACCCTGCAAGAGCACATACTCCAAAAACAGCAGCCCACAAAAACTGCTTCATTGTAATTGTCTGCTTCTCCCTGTCCCTTGTTACAAGATATACTATCATCTTAATTATAGCTGCAAAAAAATTGTAACCCGTTATAGCTCCAATAACAAAAATTACCGGAAAGGATATCCATACTGATAAAAAGCAAAACACCATATAAACTAAAGGTGATAATTTGTTTTTTGAATATAGAACAAACAAATACATTGCTGTCAAAGCAAGAAAGGTATCCTGCATATAAGGCTTTAATTCAGTCGAATAGTAAAACAGAGGTTGAACTGTTGCAAAAAAAGCAGCACCTATAAGTGGTCTTTTAAAGCCTGCTTCTTTTAGTAAAAGGTAAAATATCCAGATAGCCATTATCCCTGAAATCAGTGAATATAACCTTAGAATATACTGAGATGAGCCAAAAACCGACACAAATACTTTTACTATAAATATAAAGCCAACCGGAGCACTTTGCGAATAGTCCAGAGGTTCCAATAAATTCGTAAAGCCATGCTGAAATACTGAACTTGCCAACATAGCTTCATCATACCAAAGCGTTCTGTCCTGTATGTATGATCCCAATCTAAAAAGTATACCGAGTGCCAAAACAATAATATATAATATTTTTGTTGAGTCAAACGGTTTATCCGACAACTCTATTTCACCCTTACCCAAATTACAAAGCCTCCTCATTATTTTGAATTAGCTGTAATGTATTGAACTCACAGGATAATTTACACGCCGCTTAGTGAATTCAAAGTAGAATATATGCGCAGTAATGTTAAACCCATTGTAAATAATTGCAAATATCTCAACACAAAAAATACATACTACTTTAATTTTATCATTCACCCATAAAACTTACAAGTTGCAAATAGCATAATAAGTTCTAAGCGACACCAAACAATTGAATATTGCTTTTTAATACAAAAAAATCCAGACATTTTATTAGTACTGCATGAAACAATACGAATTTATGTATTTTTTAATCAAAAGGAAAAACATGAATGTTTCATAAAGATTATCTTTATGAACAGATAGATTAAGAAATTTACTCATTATATACTTTTTAAAATAGCTTTTATATTCTCGTAATCAAATCCTCTATGCAAAAGAAAAGAATATATCTTTCTAATAATCCTTGGATCCTCGAGATTATACTTGCCAAATCTCTTTTTAACCAATCTTTCTATCGCTACTGACTCATCATATTCAAGGTTATTAATAACCTCGTCGGAAATTTCGTCCGCTATTCCCTTATTTTTAAGCTCCATTTTCAACATTTTTTTTGATTTAGGTTTTAGCTTTAACCTCTCATAAACAAATTTCCTGGCATAAATCATGTCATTAATATACCCAATAGACTTTAAATCCAATATAACTTCATTAATTATTTCTTCATCATACCCTTTAAGTTGAAGCTTTTCAAACAACTCCCTCTCACTTAGAAGCCTCAATGAAAGGTATTTAATAGCACAGGCTCTGACATCTTTCATAAGAATATTGGTTTTAATTAAATCAAGCTCTTCTTGAGTTACTTCCTTTTTTTCATATAAGCCCAGAAGCAGATAGTCTTCTTCTGAAATAGTTAACGAATACTCCCCATCAATAAAAACTTTTATCATATCCTTGTTTTTCTTGCTTTTTTCAAAAGAAGTTATAATCATTTTAACCCCCCTGACAAATCTCAAATCAATTAGATCAAACAGCACAGATTAACTTAGACCAATTTCCAAGGAATTGATCTAAGTTAATCTGCTGATAAACATCTAAATACAATTTCATAGATGCTGTATTATTTATACAACTTTTCAATTTGTTACTTAGCCTTCTACATCCAAATCAACTTCTTCATCATCAACATCAACATGAGCATCAATACTCTTTATAAAAGCCTGATTATAATTTTCTCTGATCTTCATTTCAATCTCTTTTTGGGTTTCAGGATTCTCTCTAAGGAATTGCTTGGCGTTCTCTCTACCCTGCCCTATTTTCTGACCTTTATACGAGAACCAGGCTCCGCTCTTGTTTACCAAATCAAGGTTAACTGCAACATCCAGAATGTTACCTTCCTTTGATATTCCCTGTCCGTATACAATATCAAACTCAGCTTCTTTAAATGGAGGTGCAACCTTATTTTTTACAACCTTAACCTTGGTCCTGTTTCCAATAATTTCATTTGCCTGTTTTATAGATTCAATTCTTCTTACATCGAGTCTTATTGAAGAGTAAAACTTAAGAGCTCTTCCTCCAGGGGTTGTTTCCGGATTACCAAACATAATCCCAACCTTTTCTCTCAACTGATTAATAAATATTGTACAAGTCTTGGATTTATTAATAACTCCCGATAGCTTTCTGAGTGCTTGAGACATAAGCCTTGCCTGAAGACCCACGTGGGCGTCTCCCATTTCACCATCTATCTCAGCTTTAGGAACCAATGCAGCAACGGAATCGATTACAATAACATCAATAGCTCCACTTCTAACAAGTGCTTCTGCGATTTCAAGAGCCTGTTCTCCAGTGTCCGGCTGCGATACTATAAGGTTGTCAATATCGACGCCGAGTTTTTTTGCATACACCGGATCCAAAGCATGCTCGGCATCAATAAAAGCTGCTTCCCCTCCGGCTTTCTGGGCCTCTGCAACAATATGCAGAGCAACTGTAGTTTTACCCGAGGCTTCTGGTCCAAATATTTCAACAATTCTTCCTCTAGGAACGCCCCCGACTCCTAAAGCAATATCCAAACCAAGCGAACCGGTAGGAACTGTTTCTATGTTCATATGGGTATTTTCACCCAACTTCATAACCGCACCTTTTCCAAACTGCTTTTCAATCTGTCCTAATGCCATCTCCAGAGCTTTTTTCTTTTCCATAGTTTATCATCCTCCCATCGATTCGAACATGTGTTCTTGTACATTATATATTATTTATATTTTATAGTCAATATTTTTCTAAAAAACAATAATACCTGGCTTACCTATAGAAAGAGCCAATATTTTATGTCCGGTTTCTTTTATTCCTAATTATGCTTCTGAATTTATCAGCAATTACGTCACGTATATAATAAGCCTCTTCGACCCTCATCAGCATTACAATAATGAAATATATGCCGACACCAAAGAGCATTTCAATAGATAATGAAATAAACTGAATGAGTTTGGAACTGTCATTAACACTGATAATACCATCAATAAGAAAAAGACTTGCCCCCATAATTACTGACGCAGGTATAATCTTCAGAAAAAATCTCACAAGTTTATCAATGTGTATTCCTCCCATTTTCCTGTCCAACAGCAGTAATAGTAAAAAAGCATTCAAGGAACTGGCCAGTGAATAGGACAACGCCATTGCGCTAACACCAAGATTTGTTGTCTCGTAAAAAATCCTGCTCAATGTTATATTAACAACAATGGTGCTTAATCCTATCCATAGTGGCGTTGCAGTATCGTTTGCCGCATAAAATGCCCTGTTCATAATAGTTACGATGGACTGACTCAAAAGTGCTATTGAAAAAAACATCAGAACATTCGCTGAAACTGAAACCGATTCCTCACTAAAACTTTTCGCAAACTTAAAAATAGTTCTTATAACAGGCTCTCTTAAAACTATGAATCCGACTCCTGATGGAACAGTAAGAAATAAAACTGTTTTAATTCCTTTCATCAGTGTACTTTTATACTCTTCAATTTCCCCGACGGCATGGTTTGATGAGAGCGAAGGAAGCATGGCAATACCCATCCCCTGTGCAAAAACTCCATAAGGAAGCTGCCAGGTTCTGTCTGCCATGTTCAAAGCCGTTACACTTCCTTCTTTAAATAATGTAGCAAATGAACCGGTTATTATTACATTAATCTGAACAATTGCAGATGATATCATTGATGGAATTGCAAGCCTTATAAGCCTGACAAATCCCTTATGCCTGAGTTGAAACGAGAACCTGTAATACTTGAGGTTCTTTAGTGCAAAGGCAAGCTGAAACAGAAAATAAAAAAGAGCACTGGCCAAAACTCCATAGGCAACCGATCTAACACCCCATTTGCTTTTACTCAGAAGAAGTATACTAAGCGCACTGCCCAAATTGTATAATGAAGGTCCGTATGCTGCTGCTGCAAACCTGTGGTAGGAATTTAAGATACCATTAACCAATCCTGCCAGCATTAAAAAGGACACCGAGGGAAACAGTATTCTTGTAAGCTCTATGGTAAGCTGCCTTTGGCTTTCGTTCCTGAACCCGACTGCTACCAAACTCATAAACTGAGGTGCAAAAAAAATGCCCGTCAGGCAAACCAGTGACATTGATACAATCACAACATTTATAAATGTGCTAACTGCTTTCCAGCCGTTTTCTTCATCCTTTTTGGCAATATACCCGGAAAGAACCGGAATCAGTGCTGCTGCAATGGCCCCGCCTACCAGCAGATCATACATAAGCCCTGTAACCCTGAAAGCCAGATTATAAGCATCTCCTGCTTCATTAACCCCTATCATGTTTGGGACAAGCATTTCTCTTAAAAAACCCGTTATTCTGCTTACTACAATTGAAGACATAACGATAAACGCCGCTCCAGTAAGCTTT
>JAAZCB010000020.1 GCA_012513545.1 Clostridiaceae bacterium | reverse complement strand
TTATAGAGAATAAGAATTACATTAAGTCTGTAAAAGAGCTTTTCAGGATATCATTCATAAACATTTTCAAGCTGTGGAAAGTGATAAAAAAGGTTGAAGAAGTGAAAAATTCCAGCAGTTACTATGCCTCTTCAGGTCTTTTTATAGACAACAAAAAGCTTGATGGGGCAATTGAGTTTTTTATAAAGAAGGACTGCCGGAATAATACGTGCAGTGGGTGCGGATTTTGTGAAAAGCTCGCTGATGAAGCGGTAAGGATAATAGACGCCCCTCAGCTTGAAAAGGATACCGGGGTTTTTAAGGAAGTAGTAGATATGTTTGTGGAAGGATATTATTTCAAATAATATGGAGGTAAATAATGCTTGTTAAAAACCTGCTTACTTTTTTACAAATGATTATGGGAAGGGACAGTGGGGCTTTCTTAAAAAAGGTCAATAAAATATTGCGCGAGGACCCTTCATATTCAACATTAAGGATATTAAAGGCAGTGCTTCCCTTAATGAAAATTGATAAGCTGATAAAAGTTAATGGTATGTATTATGTTAACTTCACAATTCCTCCTATTCCCTCTGAATCGTTTATGACTTACCTGAAGTCAACCCGGGATAAGGGCAATTTGTTTTCGCAGCACGCAAGGCTTCAGAAATCTGCGCCTGCTACAATGTGCCTTGCCGTCACTGATGCCTGTTCCTACAAGTGCTATTACTGCAGCAACGAAGGCAAGCAGCGTGGAAATAAGCTTACAACCGCGGAGTGGATAAACATTATAAAGGATGTTCAGGATATGAACACTCCGGTAATATTCTTCACCGGAGGAGAGGCTCTCAAACGCAATGACCTTGAAGAGCTTGTGTCCAGCATAGATAAAAGGTCTGTCAGCTACCTTCTGACATCCGGGCACGGACTTACCAGGGAAAGGGCGCTGTCATTAAAGGAGAGCGGTTTATTTGGAATATCTGTAAGCCTGAATTCATACCTGCGGGAAACTGATAACCGGTTAAGAGGCAGGGAGGACGCCTTTGACAACGCGGTAAATGCTTTGAAAACATCGGTTGAACTGGGTTTTTTTACTTCAATCGTATCAGTAATACCGAGAGATGAATTAAAAGATACTGAGCTTTTTAAGCTTTTTGACTTTTCGAGGTCTTTAGGCGTTAGGGAAATAATTCTTAAGGAGCCTATCAGGACAGGAAGATTATATAAAACAGATAAAGAGATATTTTATAACGATGAAGACCGTAAAAAACTAACACAGATACAGCGTGAAGCAAACAGAAGGTTTAAAGACTTCAAGGTGACTTCGGAAGTACACGTTTCAACTACGGATGTTTTCGGATGTGTTGCCGGGATACAACATTCCTATATAAGCTCAACCGGAGAACTTTTTCCCTGTGACTTTGCGCCGCTTTCCTTTGGAAATGTAAGAGAAAAGAGTATTAAAGATTTATGGAATGAGATGAATACATGGATTGGAAAGCCAAACGGGAAATGTTTGGCAGAGCAGGCGTACTATAAACTAAAAGAAATGGGAATTGAGAGTTTCCCGGCTGATAAAGCGGTGTCCTGCAAGATATGCAGTGAACTTTCAACCTGTGAGTACCCGGCATTTTATAGAAAATTGCAGGGAGAGTAATAAACTTAAACAGGGGAGATGAAATTCTAATTTAATCAATAAAAGACCTGGAAATCAATTATGCAAAAAAAGCATCAGGGGGCTTATCATGCGCATTTTACTGATTCTACCGTATGACAGCACATATAAATACAAGGGCTTTTTCAAACGTTCATTATCATATGCTCCTTTAACGCTCACAACACTTGCTGCGCTGGTGCCGGATGAGTTCAACGCACATATTGATATTGTGGACGAAGGAGTAGAGAAGCTTGAACTTAAGAATGATTTTTACGATATAGTCGGGATAACTTGTGTAGCCTCATCGGCAAACAGGGCCTATGAACTTGCAGCTTATTTCAGGGGAAAAGGTTCTTTTGTTGTATTGGGCGGCTCTCATGCCACCCTAATGCCGGAAGAGGCATTAAAGCATGCAGATGCTGTTGTTGCAGGTCAGGGTGAGAAGGCATGGCCCGAGCTTCTCTATGACTTTAGTAAGGGAAAAGCTAAAAAGGTTTATTCCTGCCCATCAACAGGGCCTTTGTTCAGTCCGGTTCCAAGGAGAGATCTTCTTACGGCTGGAAAATACCTTAATGTTCCGACAATTATAGCCAACAGGGGATGTTCAAATCACTGCGAGTTTTGTTCTATTCACAAGCTTTCGTGCTGCTGCAGCAATCTAAGGCCGGTCAATGAAGTTATAGATGAAATAATTCAGGTTCGAGCAAAGAAGATACTGCTGCTCGACCCGAGTCCACTGTCAAACAGGGAATATGCAAAGGAACTGTTTGCCGCAATGGCGGGTCAGGGTATAAAATGGGCAGGCCTCTCCACTATCGATATTGCTGCTGACGAAGAGGTGTTTGAGTTGGCTGTAAAAAGCGGATGTGAAGGACTGCTGGTTGGTTTTGAGTCATTGAATCAAAGTAGTCTTGCCGGCTGCAGGAAGACCTTTAACAGTGTGAAAGGCTATAAAGAGGCAGTTGCAAAACTTCATTCGGGAGGCATAAGCGTATTGGGGTGTTTTGTTCTGGGTTTTGATGATGATACGCTGCATGATTTTTTGGATCTTCCTGAAATAATTGACGAACTCAATATTGATGTTCCAAGGTTTTCGGTATTAACACCCTTTCCGGGCACAGACCTTTATGTGCGCTTAAAGAAGGAAGGGAGAATATTAAGTGAAGATTGGTCGCTCTATGACACGGAACATGTGGTATTTCAGCCTCAAAACATGACGCCCGATGAGCTCGAGAAGGCTTTATATACCATATGGAAAAGATGCTATGGCATGCGAAGACTAGTGAAAAGAAGTATAAACATGCCTCAAAACAGGCTGCTGGGCCTTATTACTAATTTAGGTTTCAGATATTACACAAAAAGGTTTGATAAAAGCTGAGAGTTTAGAGCTGCAATAATTTGCAGCTCTTTTGTGAAACTGATTATTCATTCGGTGCAATACGGTTTGGAGCATTATCGGCGTTAAACGCAGTATTATGTGTTTCTTCAACTTTTCCAACAGACGGCTCAGGGTACCGGTCAATTTCCGGTCTGCCTCTCAAATCATCATAAATCCTGCCAATGGCAGCGTATTGCTCTGTAAATCTTCTGTTACTGTCATCAAGCAAAAAATCTTCAATATCGCCAGTACTTCTTATTGTAATTGGATAGTCGGTTATATCCAGCAGATCGTTAATTTTGTCAAAAGCTTCTTTTTCGTTCATAAAAGCGCCTCCCGAAATATTAATAATTGATGTACAAATTTTATTTTTATTATTGGTTATAATATAAAACGTAATTCATTTAATTTGTTAGTGGATTTATCTAACTAAATGAGCGTTAAAATGTGACAAATTATTTTATTATTTAAGGAGGCATACCTGAATGAGTGTAAAAAAAATGAATCATCCGAATCAAGGCATCAAATGTGTGGTAAATACTTGCCACTATTACATGAAGGGAGATATGTGCTCTGCAGAAAAGATTGAAGTTCAGCCAAGGAACGCAGCCGATTCACATGAAACCGACTGCACAACATTCATACCCGAAATACAATAATTTCTTTTTATAAAATACTGACTGCCGGACATAACAGGAGCTTTATGTCCGGTAGTTTTTATACTAAAGCAGCATAAGTCAGTATCTTCTTATTATTCCGCACGCCAGTCTTTTGCCGCTTCCACCGGCGGGTTGTGTCTTGTAGTCATCCGGCCCTTCATGTATAACAATTGACTTACCTAAAACATCAGCAATTTGAAACTTATTTGTAAAAAAGCGCATTCTGGCAACACCATTGTTTGAGAAAAGTACGGGAAAGTCTCCGGCATGATTGCCATGTGGCTGGTTGGTAGGATTAAAGTGTCCGCCGGCACTTGTAAAAGGATTATTTGGATCATCTGACTGGCAGTTTCCATATTCATGGATGTGAAACCCATGTGGACCAACCTGTGGTTTGCCATTTTCAGCTGGCTTAAATGGTGGCAAACCTATTACATCAACAGTTACTTCAACTCCACCTGGAGCGTTTTTGAAGGTTACTACACCCTCTATGGAAGGAGCCAGCGGACCGCCTTTTATAATGGCAGCAGCATCAGGAGGCAAAAAGTTTACAGCTACCTGACTTACTAAAAAAGGACAATTTGGTATCATTATAATTACCTCAAAATTAATCTTTATTGGTAATATTATACGGAAGGAAAACAGGTAAGGTTACATTACAAAGTGTTAAATACCTTGATAGGTACAATTTTTTTATTGATATATTAATAGTATATTATTAATATAAAGAATAGCTTTTATATAATTTATGGTTTATAACAGATATT
>JAAZCB010000185.1 GCA_012513545.1 Clostridiaceae bacterium | reverse complement strand
TCGGGTGAATCCCAATAGTCTTATTGTTCGTGAAATAATATAAATAGGGAATATTTATCATGTCGTTGTCCATTTCAATCGTCGGTGGGGGGTATGTTGGCCTTGTGACCGGTGCCTGTTTTACACATCTTGGCAATAATGTTACCATTATTGAGGTTGATGAAAAGAAGATCGACTCTATAAACAAAGGAGTTCCCCCAATTTTTGAAGAGGGACTGGAAGAGATATTACTTAAATACTCAGGAACCCGGTTATTTGCAACCAACTCCTATGCTTCTGTGGCCGAATGTGATGTTTCAATCATCTGTGTAGGGACCCCGCCAAATCCTGATGGTTCTTCTAACCTTGAATACATCAGATCTGCAGCTATTTCTATCGGAAAAGCCCTGAAAGTTTACATTTCGCACCCCTCCAAAAAAGTCGAGAATAATTTCCACCCCATTATATAAAAGCTTAAATATATATCTGAGAACATAATATAAATAAGGGTATGTCTAACTGCCGACATATTGACCCTTCGCCTCAAAGCGCCAACATCAAACGTGATCTGCTCAACCCAACCATAATCTGCCGTCCGAGAGAGTATTTGGAAACACCTCTTCAGTTATCTGTTGTTGCTTCTTATCTGAATAAACTGCGCTTCAAGGAACAAATAAATGAACGGGTTACCTGGGATTCTAAACAATGGAAGTACAGTCCAGGGATTCTTGCACAATTATTGGTTCTCCTTCCTTTTGTATCAGCAAATAAAAAGGTCAGTTTATCTCGAATTCATGAAGCCTATGCCGGAATCGATCTTGAACTCCTTGTAGGTGAGCCTATTGATCCCGCAACCCTCAATGATGATATGTTTGGTAGAGTCCTTGACAGGATATTTGAGGTCGGTTGTTCATCCTTGTTTTCATCAATTGCACTATCGGTTAGATTAACTTTTAATCTCCCTGAAAACTTCATTCTACATTCAGATACAACGTCCCATGTACTTTACGGTGACTATGAATGTGATGCCGGAGAAAAACCACATATTAAGATAACTCCGGGTTATAGCAAGCAAAAACGAGATGATCTCAACCAGATTATGACAGGTGCAGTTACTGATGGTGATGGGTTGATTCTTTATTCAAAAGTACTTGATGGGAACACTGCTGATTGCAGTTATAATAATCTGGTTATTGACCAGTTACGTGAAATATTTGGCGACGGATTTAAAAAATACAAATACATTGCAGATTCTAAACTTCTTAACAAATACAACGTTGAGAAATTGTTTAAAGGGTCACACCCGATCCAGTTCATATCAAGAATCCCAGAAAATTTTCACAAAAAATTGGCCGAAAAAGCTCGAAACCTAGCATTTGCTGAAGATAACTGGACTTACCTAGGTCCTTGCTGCTCCCGTCCCGGAAAAACATCAACTGAGTACTGGTCCTATGCAATTACTGAAAGTATCTATGGCCATCCATGCACTATTCATGTGTATCGGAGTTCAGAAAGGGAGCAATTTATCGAAAAAAAAGTGGATAAGGCCAAAGATGAATTAAAATCCCTTCTTCAGGAACTTGAAAAAAGAGAATTTGCATGCGAACCTGATGCTCTTGCAGAGAAAGAGCGATTTTTAAAAGAACATTTGAAATCCCTCATTTATCCCGAACTTGTACTTGTTTGTAAAGAAGAGGTAAAACGACCTGTAGGAAGACCAGCAAAGAACCCAAAACCTCACAAAATTATTCGGAGTTGGAAGATTCAAACGGTTGACATCAAGAGAAATGAGGAAATTATTGAGAAGAGAAAGAGAAAAGCAGCAACATTCTCTCTGTTAACGAATATCCCTCAGGAGGAAATGGGAAGTGCTGATGTCCTGATCACTTATAAAGGGCAAGGGAAAGTAGAACAGAATTTTAAGATCTTAAAAGAACCTCTCATGGCTGCAACTATCTTTTTGGAGAAGGATACGAGAATTGCTGCACTTATGACCATGCTGTACTTTAGTGCTCTACTTCACGGGATATTACGACTTCTGACACACATCGAACTTGAAAAACTATCTGAGCCACCAAGAATAAACTCAAATAATCGGCCATTAATCAGACCAACTTCAGATACAATGATTTGGTTATTGTCACTCTTCAGGATACGAACGAGTAAGGAGGGATATGAAATTTTTACTGTTGTAAGTAATAGAAGGGATCAAGCGCCTTTGTTGTTGAAATTGACTCAATTTGACATAAATTTTATTGGACCCTGTTAAGTAAAAAAAATAATCACAAGGTACTCAGGAGAATAAGTTTAGCGGATGCTATCGCCGGGTGCTCAAGGCTAACTTGGTTCGTGGAGGAAGAACTGGAAATCGGAACTGCTTTTTTACAGGGGGTGCGAAATGTAAATTGGACTGGCTTTGTGCAGGGATATCCTTACAATTACTGACATTTCAATCATTGAGACAGGAGAGTTTGGGAGTGGAGCGAGATTTGAGATATCCATTCCCTCAACCGGGTGGAGAAAGATACCCAG
>JAAZCB010000184.1 GCA_012513545.1 Clostridiaceae bacterium | reverse complement strand
TTCCTTTTTAATAAGTTATTGAGCTTTAACGCTGGGAGCATGTGTCTGATTAAAGCCTGATTAACCATTAGTACGCTTTCGTTTTCTGTAAGTACGATAGAAATGGCTTTAATCACAACCAAAATTTGAAATTCTATATGTCTCAAATATTTGTTTTTTAAGATACCAAGGTATTTAATGTTGTGTTTTAATCCATAGTATTTTTTTTCTTTAGCGAATGTACAATAATAGGATGCCTCTATTTTGTTCTTAATAGCATATTTGAGAATTTCAATCCGAGTTAAATAGTTTGTAACCCGGTCAAGCTGTTTTGCTTCAAACCAATGGAATTTATTGAACATTAAAAGCTTCTTTTAAAATGTTTATATTTCCTTTTATTGTATGCTTTCTCTTAGCATAATTATATGCTTGTCTCTTCATTTCTATTAGTTTCTTGGGATTCTTCCGTAAAATTTTTAGCGCAGCTTCTATATCTCTTACCTCAGGACACATAAACCCAAGCTTGTTCTTTACGATAACCTCGTCAGGATTGGAATTCATACTTAACACGACTGTTGCATTCAACCACGCCTGTATAAATGTGTTTGAGAATCCCTCAAATTTGCTGGTATTAACTAAAACATCAGCATTCGCCAAATAGTTATTAACATCATAATTTGGTAATTCGCCAACATATTTAAAATGTGGGAACTCCTTATGTGCTTTATTTATCAAAGAAGACAATCTTTTATCTAGCCTTCCAATCATTATAAACTTGATCTTATCTCTAATTGTAAATCGGCTTGCTAGTTCAATAAACAGCTCGGGCTGCTTTGATAGTTTCATATTGGCAATCCATAATACCGTAAGGTTCTCCTTTACAGAGTAATCTGGTTCTTTAAGTTCATCACCATAAATCTGTGGCAGGAGGATAGAGTTGCGATTGTATAATCTCTTAATTGAAGCCTCTTGGTATCCATTCTGTACAAATATTTTTGACGCAAAACGAAAAGCATAATTAACATAAAGGGACTCTATGAAATCAAAAGGCCTGATTAAGAGCTTCATATTAACATGCTTATCTACATCATTATCTGATGCAATCGACATAAAGTGATACGATTTGGCACTCTTTGAATATTTCGATGCAATTCCAGCCCATGAAGAATAGCCTCTGGTATATATTATATCTGGATCAATTCTTTTCAAGAGTTTTAATATCCTAGTGCCATAAATGAACCTAAGACTACCAAGTGTTTTTCTTAGACTGATCTTCTTAAGTAGATTTATTTCACCTTCTGTATTAATTATAACCACACCATGATCTATGGCAATATAATATACTTTCCATCCAAGTTCCCTAAATACTTTAGCGAGATAATAGATCTGTAGTTCTGCTCCACCTGAAAACTGTTCAAAAATCACAGGGTGTAAGAATACTATTCTTTTCATGCTTAAATTCCGGCAGCCCGAAAGAAATCCTCAAGTTCATTATAATTTGATTTATGGAATTGGTTATAATGTTGAAAATCCGGACTAAGTTGCTTATTAATGGGTAATTCTGTGCTTTTATCTCCTCCACTTAATAAAAGTGGAATCTCTTCCCAGAAATCTTTTAGAACTGGCATTCTTCCAATTCTTTACTTAATGCTTCTGGCATAATCAAAAGCCTCCTCAATACATTCCTGTTTTCTCTTGTTAAAAGTAGTCCTCAAGTGTACTTGTGACTCTCGCCGGCACTCCTACTGCAACACTATTATCAGGTATGTTCTTAGTCACAATAGCACCAGCACCAATAATGCAATTATTACCTATTGTTACTCCTTTAAGCACCGTTACATTATAATACTCCCTGTCTTAACCCCCTATAAGTTGGACAGATTTATCAAATGAAGATAGTACTTTTTCATTGTTGTTTTCATTCATCAACCGATAATCAAAGCTAGCCGTATCTTCGGATCTGTCAAGAGCAAGACAAGTGTCGGCTGATTCCGACACTCTTGACATATCCTCCGATACTTGCGCTGAAAGTTGCTTATCGGTTGATAATGACTGGTAGTATTCATTCCACACCTGCATTGGCGTTCTTCTTTTCAAGCTTCCATGGAGCCGCTTATTGTTGTAAAAATCCATGTATGCCGCGATCGTTTGTTTTGACTCGTAATAGCTTTCAAAATCAAAGCGTTGAATGACCTCCCGTTCAAGTATACTGTGGAACGCTTCAATATATGAGTTCTCCTCCGGGGTTGCAATATGAGTGAACTCCTGGTGAGCCTCCAGACTACGGAGATATTGCCTTACCATATTTGCAATGAACTGAGATCCATTGTCATTCCGTACAAACACTCCTTTCAGTCCATACAATTGGTGTAGGCGCCCCAGCAGCTTAATGACATCGATCTTCCTTATGCTGTTCTGATAAATGTACCCGATAATACGTCGAGTAAAAACGTCCATGACTGACAGGAGGTAATAATTCTTCTTCTCTCCTCTGACCCATACATACTTTATATCCAGACACAGATACTCCATCGGATGACTGGCTTTTATCTTTCGGAACTTCACAAAATCTCTCTTGCCATGTGTACTTATTACTTTGCCCAGCAGAAGCTTGCTCTCATCCATTAGCCGGTATACCTTCTTATGGTTTATGATGTAATCCATTGCTTTAAGCACCGCTGTTACATTCTGATAACCGTAACAAACAAACTCAGCGCTCAGGATCTTTTTAATCTCATCAACAACATCCTCGTTGTTGACTGTCGTTCCATCCCGCTTTTTAGTGTTCGTGCTTGGTGCGACTCCCTTAGGCTTATTCGACGGTTTGTAATAATAGCTGCTCCTGGGGAAGTCTACCCATTTAAACAGCTCTGCCTTAGTCGTATGATGCTGATATTGATTTATAACACTCATCTTTTCTTCGACCCGATAGGAGTTTTTTTTAAAAGCTCTGTTTTTACCTCGATCTCCAGGGCTTGTTTGGCAATGATCCGCCGCAAACGCTCGTTCTCAAGCTCCAGAGCCTGCAGCGCAGGATCTATTCTCCTGTGTTTATCCCTTAAGCCGTGAATGCCTTCATGGAGATATTTTCGCTTCCAGCGGGCATACAATGAAGGTGCCAGATTATACTTTCTTATTGTCGCAGCGTGACCTTCCCGCTCTCCTTCCTGAAGTATCGACAACCGATCCTCAGGTGTAAATTTTCTTCGTGTTAATGTCATGGTTCCCAAATTTAATCAGACCTAATTTGTTTTTCAAATTATGTCCAGCTATTTGGGGGGCTAAGACATTTCTACATGATAATCTCAAGCGGAGATTCTTAATATTGATACCTCTGAAAAGCATAATGTTGTTGTTTTAAAATTGTATTTTCAAATCAGTAGTGTCCGATTAGAATAATAAAAGGAAGGGGCCTCTCCGAAGGCTTCTTAACCTCCCTAAAAGTTGGACAGATTTATCAAATGATGATAGTACTTTTTCTTGTTGTTTTCTTCCTTTTTATTATTTGGTTAATGCTAAAAACCACATCTCAAATTTATGATATTACTGGTAACCATTTTGCGGACGATTTACAAGCATAATAAGCTCGCCAGAGTTCGTCATGCGAATAAAAGAGTGCTGGCGGAAGACCTCTAAGATGTATTCCGTACCTTAGATTCTCACTACGCCACTGAGCATGGATGGGAATCATGGCAGGCGTTCTGAAGCAAAAGGGGAGAAGATTACCTCAGCATCAAGAGACTGGGTAATGATCTCTTTTACAAGTATTACCTCACGCATTTGAACTATCATCCGAGGGTTCAGAGTATCATCTATACAACTAACTGTATCGAGCTGCTTCAGAAAGACTTCTGGAGATAATTGTGTATGTGTGGTGCTATGCCTGCATAGGAGTCTGTGATTGTTCTCATGGAAGTAATAGCGATGGCTAAAAAGGCCTATTACAGAGCATTATGTGGGATTGAAAGAATCAAAGTATTATTCCCTGATGACTGTGCAAATTTCTGGTGTGTAACTTCGATGAAGACCTTCTACCCCGGACACGCTGATTGGAACACTACCTAACTTTGGTTACTATGCTTGGACGAGTTATGTCGATAGAAATAGTGCTTAATTTGCCATGAAAAGTAATGTTCTCTCCAATTTTAACTCCTACTTTTCTGAGGAATTTCAGGTAACGCCGTGGATTTGTACGTTCCCACCTTGATTTAAAATTTCTTACCTTATTATAAATTACTGTTCCTTTCATTACGAATTTAGCTAAAAATCATATTATTCATGGGTGATTGTTTTCAATTTCATTGAACTTAATGCTTTCGCTTAAATTATATAATACTGTTAGGCGTGTTTTGGAATTGCTACAATTTGAGTAATTTACATGCTTTTTGATAAAACTCCTTCATAATCTCATCTTTTGTAATAACATAAAATATCACACATAATGCGCTGTATACCGTCAAGAAAATTGCCCCCTCAATATATACACTACTTTCAATAACATAACAGAGTGATTGTGCAAGAATGAATGCAATAAAAGGCTTAAGTGTTATCTGTAAAAAGAGTGTCAACTGCTTTTTGACTCTATAATCTATCAATCGTCCACCTAAATACATATTAGCCAAAACGGTAATATAAGAAGC
>JAAZCB010000019.1 GCA_012513545.1 Clostridiaceae bacterium | reverse complement strand
CATGCACCTCCAGGCTTTCCTAATGCACTTTCAAGTGAATCCCTTGCTTTAACAAATATTTCAATCATTGATACGTATATCATTACTCCCGCCGAAAAACCAAGTGCAGCTGAAAGAAACTTTGTATTTGTCCTTTTTGTAAAAAAAGCAAGAGCACTTCCTATTCCTGTTGACAGTCCTGCAAAAAGGGTCAAACCAAAAGCAAACAAAACATTCTGATAATCCATAATTTTTTCCCCCTGATGAATTATATTCAAGTGCACCTATATAATAATCCCCATTTACGCCCTTTAATAATCAAAGTTTTAACCGGTTACAAGTACTATTAAGTACGGTTTTGGCAAATATGGAGCAGTATATATCCGTAACATTAACATTTATTTTATCATATATTGTTTTTAAGAAAAAATCTCTCTATTATTGAAGCATAAAAATGGGTTGTTTTATGTTGTACTTATTCTATCATTGTTTTAGGAGGATTTAAAGCATGGGTCTTACAAGCCAATCTACCGGTACAGGCGTCCTGGAAAATGACCTCCGAATAGAACGTGCTGCTATTGATGATAAAATCATAACACTTGCTGGAAACCCGAATGTGGGAAAAAGTACAGTATTCAATAGTCTTACAGGCCTGAATCAGCATACGGGGAACTGGCCCGGCAAAACAGTAAGCAATGCCAAAGGAAAATTCATGTTCAGGGACAGGAATTTTGTTGTGGTTGATGTACCCGGTACATATTCTCTCATGGCAAACTCACTCGAGGAAGAAGTAGCCAGGGACTTTATCTGCTTTGGCAGACCTGATGCAACAATTGTCGTTACCGATGCCACATGCCTTGAAAGAAACCTGAACCTTGTTCTTCAGACCCTGGAAATAACAGACAAGGTTGTTGTTTGTGTCAACCTCATTGATGAAGCAAAAAGGAAAAGAATCCATATTGATTATGAAGAATTGTCTGCACAACTCGGTGTACCTGTTGTACCAACAAGCGCAAGGAGTAACAAGGGTCTTAATAAGCTTATGTCCGCAGTATATGATATTGCAAACAAACAAATAAACCTAAACCCTTATAAAATTTCATATGATGACGCCATTGAACAGGCTGTAAAAATTATTGAGCCAAAAGTATGGGAGCTTGTAGACGGCAAAATCAACAACCGCTGGGTTGCACTAAAGCTATTGGATGGAGATGCTAATATATTAAATTCACTGAACAATTACCTTGGATTTAATCTCCTTGACAATTCAGAGCTGGGAAAACATCTGGCTGCAGCTATAAAGTACCTTGAAGATAATGGCATTACCCGTGAAATGCTTCGGGACATAATAGTATCAAAACTTGTCGGTAAGGCTGAGGAAATAAGCAGTAAAACAGTCTCCTGCGAGAACAAGCATTATAATCTGACAGACAGAAAAATTGACTGTATTCTGACTTCAAGGATTTACGGCATACCCATAATGCTAGGACTTTTAGGCTTGGTTTTCTGGCTTACTATTGAAGGAGCGAACATCCCCTCACAAATAATTGCATCATTCCTCTTCCGGCTTGAAGACAGTCTGTCCGTTTTCTTT
>JAAZCB010000183.1 GCA_012513545.1 Clostridiaceae bacterium | reverse complement strand
TCAATATTTTAAAGAGAGCTAAAGAACAATGTGAATACTTAATTGTAGGAGTAACGACAGATGAATTAGTTTCATATAAAAATAAGAAAGCTGTTATACCACATGAGGAGCGTATGGCAATTGTAGAAAGTATTAAATACGTCGATCAGGTAGTGTCTCAAGAAAGCATGGATAAAATGGCAGCTTGGAAAAAGTATAAGTTCGATGTTATGTTTGTAGGCAGTGATTGGAAGGGTACAGATAAATGGAGCGAGTTTGAGAAGCAATTTGGAGAAGTTGGCGTGGATATTGTGTACTTGCCCTATACAAAAGGCACCTCATCAACAAAGCTAAGAGATGTCATAGATAGAATTATGACTAACTAGTTAGCATATATTGAGACATTTTTTAATACACTAAAATATGGAATAGTCAATAATAGTTTAGTCCTAAAACGCCCTATGTTTTATTTAAGCACTAGCTATTTTAGTTGTTGTTCTTTCTCTGTAAATTGAAGGAGGCCAGCTCCCTAGATTTACTGTTGTTGCTCGCTGTCGGTTGTAATAACCGAAGGTGTAACGCCCCTCTGTGTCAAAATAGTTGTCATATTACGTAACAGGTTTACCTTCTGCATGGCGCGTTTTACCGTTGGATATAAACGTTTTACTCCGAGCTGTTCCAGCGTAAATTGCATATGTTATACTCTGTAATTAACATTATCTTCTGCTTGCTTAAGAATATTATACATAAGTCCAAGTAGTCTCTATCATGGCTTAGGTTTATTACGGTTACGAAGCCACTTGTAAAATCCGCTTTCACTGACCGAAAGAAAAATTCCCATCAGGCGGACTGAGTATATTTTCTTCTGCGCGGCCTGAAAATATACTTGAAATATCAGTCGGCTTTTATTTCTTCCGATATTCGAAGAAAAAACAGAGCGCGTCCTTGAGAATTGCATTTGATTTCTTTAACTCTGCAATTTCTCTCTTGAGCTGTTCGTTTTCCTGTTTTTCCGGTCTTTGAGTTTTAGCATTTTCCTGTCTGCACGTTTTTTTTACGCCAGTCAGATAAAGTTCCGTAAACTACGCAAAGCTGTTCTGACTTTTCTTAAGTCAGATTTCATCGGACATTTCCAGCGCCTGTTTCTTGAACTCTTTCTTGTACTGTTTCATTTTAATTTATCTTGTATTTTTGTGTGTTTATTACTGCGCTTTTATTGTTTACTTCCAGTAAATGAAATAATATCTAAAGTTTTTTTGTCACAGAATCATGTTTGGAGGAAAGATCTTGCTTCTATCAATAAGCTATGGAAAAATTTATGAATAAAACTGTTTCTATAATAATGCCTTGCCATAATTGTGAAAGATTCATAAGGGAGGCTATTAATTCTGTATTAACCCAAAGTTACAAGGATTGGGAATTATTAATTATTGATGATAATTCTGTTGATAAATCAATAGAGATAATTAATTACTTCTTGAATAAAGATAAACGAATACGATTTTTTCAAACAAGTAAATCAACTGGATATCCTGCAACTCCAAGGAATATCGGTATTAAGAATGCTACAGGTAGATTTATTGCGTTTTTGGATTCAGATGATCAATGGTTGCCTTCAAAACTTGAAAGGCAGGTGCCACTTTTTAGTAATGATAAGGTTGCAGTTGTTTTTTCGAATTACTTAAAAATTGATAGTAATGGAAAAGAAATTGGATGTGTTGAAAACTCTAACAATGGTAATTACCAATTATTACTAAAAGGGAATTTTATTGGTAATTTAACTGGAATATATGATATTTCTAAAGTAGGAAAGATATATCAAAAAGAAATTAAACATGAAGACTACTTAATGTGGTTAACAATACTGAGAAATGATTATAAAGCAATAAACACAAATACGCTGGAAGCAAAATATAGAGTTCATAAGGAATCAGTTTCTACAAATAAATTTGCTTTATTAACTTGGCAATGGAAAATATACAGAAATCAACTAAATCTATCCATGTTAAGGTGTATGTATTACTACTTTTGTTATGCTTTAAATGCAATAAAAAAATATAGGTAAGGGGCAGAAAAATGAAGATTATCATCATCGGTGGTTCTGGTTTTGTAGGTACGAGACTTGTAACCCGCTTATTAAAAAAACAACATGAGTTAAGAATCCTTGATAAAAAAAAGAGTCTTAAATATCCAGAGTTGTGGAACTATTGTGATGTAAGATTACCAGAAACTCTTGAAAAAGAGTTATTCGGTTCTGATGTCGTTATAAATCTTGCTGCAGAACATCGTGACGACGTTACACCAAAGACACTATACGACGAAGTAAATGTTGCAGGCGCGGAAAACGTTTGTAATGCCTGTAAAAAGCAGGGTGTTACCCGGCTAATCTTTACCAGTTCAGTTGCCGTCTATGGTTTTGCACCTCCTGGAACCGATGAAAAAGGAGAAATACACTACTTTAACGATTACGGCAGAACAAAATGGCTTGCAGAAGGAAAATACCGTGATTGGCTGAAAGAAGACAAGAATCACTCACTTACCATAATTAGACCAACAGTCATATTTGGAGAACAAAACCGTGGTAATGTATATAATCTATTAAAACAAATAGCATCAGGATTTTTCCCCATGATCGGAAACGGAAAAAATGTTAAATCCATGGCCTATGTAGAAAATGTTTGTGCGTTTATTGAACATAACCTTGAAAACTCCCCAGGAGAACATTTATTTAATTACATAGACAAACCGGATTTTGACATGAATACACTTGTTTCAACAGTATACAAAGCACTTGGTAGAAATAAAAAGATTATACATTGGCCATATGTTCTTGGCATGTTCGGAGGGTACTGTTTTGACATTCTCGCCTTCCTTACACGGAAAAAACTACCAATCAGCTCCATACGAGTTAAGAAATTCTGCTCAACAACCATGTTTAATGCCAATGCACTGCAAAAAACTGGTTTTGTTCCACCAGTTACCCTTGAGGAAGGATTGACCCGTACAATACAATACGAGTTTGTAGATAAAGTACAGGATCACGTTTTTATTACCGAATAAAATTATATGCTTGAGTAAAGGATTTTACTATGGAAAACCAGAATGACGAAATCTCCCTCATAGACCTCGCATCCGTTCTCTGGAAACGGAAGAAAATGATCATTACCATTGTTGTATCTGCAATGGTTTTCATAGTTGCTTTATCTGTTATTTCCCTCCTGCTTCCGTCGGACAAATCTTTCCTTCCCAATGAATACACACCCCGGTCCCTCATGCTTATCAATGACTCAAAATCCTCCGGTGGAGCACTTTCTTCTATGCTTTCCTCATCCGGCATGAGTGGGCTTGCGAGCCTTGCCGGTATCTCGGCCGCTGGTGGACAAACCTACAGCAGCCTGGCCGTCTATCTAGTTACAACAAACACCTTTCTGGACACTGTCATAGACAAGTTCAATCTTGTTGAGCGGTATGAAATTGACAAATACCCCAAAGCCGCCACACGGGACGCGCTCAGGGAAGTACTCCTTGCAGAATTCGACGACGAAAGCGGCGTGTTCTCCCTCAGCTTTACCGACATAGACCCACAGTTCGCACAGGAAGTCGTTAACTACAGCGTGGAATACATGGAAAATGTATTCGAAGACCTCGGACTGGACCAGAACAAACGCAAAAAACAAAACCTGG
>JAAZCB010000182.1 GCA_012513545.1 Clostridiaceae bacterium | reverse complement strand
ATCCAATACCTGTGCTACAATATCTAATTCTCCATCGTCTTTTACATGGGATTTGTCAATAGCGTCCTTTTGTAAAAGAACAGACTGGATAAATGTTGCACCATATTTATCAGGAGTTGCTGCGCTTAAAACAATACTTTGAATCTCTTTTCTTACCTGTAACTTATCATTGTATTCAGAATACTTTAACTCCCCTTGAACTCTAACAATCATTCCATCTTGAATGTGTTGCTTAACATAGTCGCAAGCATCAAACCAGCTTACAAAATTCTTATAATACGTCTTGTCTTTATCTGTCTTTTCCAAGCCGATTGTAATTAAAGAAAGAGGATTGATTGACTTAATAACTTCTTCATTAAATCTATCTTCCCATGCAATATCAAATTGTTTATAATCTTCCTTTGATTGCACATACAATTTATTCTCATCTCTGTTGGGGAAATACCCTCCCATAGCTTCACAATAAACCGTATTTCCTTCTTCTGTCTGAACACCTAAACGAATCTTTCTGTATTTGAACCCACTTTCAGAGGTTTCTTCCTGAACTGTATAATCATTTACTTTTGCTACTCCGACAACAGTAAACAATCTTTTGTGTTGTTTCCACAACTTCAATTTATTTTCTTGCTTTTCAGCCATATGTATTTACTCCTTTTTATTTTAATTTTATTGATATTGCAATATTAATAAATGGGTTAATTCTATACTATATTGCAACTCTGGAGGAGACAGCGAGCGTTTAATTGGGCGTTTAATGCCACCTTTTATTTTTATAAACATTCTCCTTTCCATAAAGATAATAAAAGGTTTTATGGGGTTAACCCTTATTTCAATTATCTATCCTTCTTAAACTCATCAACTTCTCGAACCTTATCAATCTTAATCTTATCTGTCGGCACAGGAATCATCAGTTTCTTATCATGTTTAAAACTACCAAATTGCCTATGTACAATATCAATTGCATTATATTCATTCACCGTCCTTACAGTAACAGTTCTTGTAACCGGATTGTACTTATCTTTTGTTGTGAATGTGATTGCGTAGTTTTTGAATAGATCATTTTGATTCTTCTGATCCTGCGTTATATCTTCTACATTTGTTTTTGTTTTCATTTAATTTATGTAATTCCTTTCTTAAATTAATTCATTGTATCTCCTGCATATTCGACTTTAAAGACGTTAAAATCTTTGAAATAAACTGGCAATTCTGTCTCTGGTACTAATATATTACCATTGGAATCTAAGTCAATATCTAAACTTTTATCTCTTGATACAGTATGTTTATGATCTAAAATGCCGCTATAGCTATCAAAAGTTAATTTATAGTATCTCATTTATATTCCTCCTTCCTAATAAAATCTGATATTTAACTCAAATTACACCAAAATAATATAATAAATATAATGCACCAGCAATCAATCCTAACCAAAAGACCAATTTTAGAATTACTCCAACAACACCAATGCCAACCATACTTCTTTTTGCTTGTTTAAATTGATTATTAAAATCCCTATCAAAATCCATCATTTTAATTTTCTCCTTCCCGATAAAATGCATTTTTTAATGTGTGAATTTATTCTTCATTACTGTTAAAAAATTCAAAATCTTTATCATCAATACTAATCATAAGTTCATCACCATCTTGTTCACATTCTATTAAATAGCAATCCTTATGTAATTCATTTTTACAAAAATCAATTACATTATAAACTTTACCTGTAATACAATATACTCCTACATCATCTTCAACAGTTTTTAAACATTTTGCGAAACAAGTACCATTTTCAATAGCAATCTCAATTGCCTCGGTTATCATAATAATTCTCCTTCCATTAAAACGGATATTTTAACACATTTTAATTCAATTATTATTTAAAATCGCTTGCTTATAGCCCTTCTTCTTAGCGTTTTCTACACAACCCT
>JAAZCB010000181.1 GCA_012513545.1 Clostridiaceae bacterium | reverse complement strand
TCTTTATGTTAAAATAGTTATTGCTTTGATTGAAGAACTAAAATTTTTATAAAGAATTGGATTTCTCCAAACTAAAGGAGGTGTAGTCATAAATGGCAAAATGCGATATATGTAGTAAAGATCATCTTTTTGGTTTAAAAGTCAGTCACTCAAACAAAAAAACCAACAGATCATGGAAACCGAACGTAAGAAGAATAAGAATAATGGATGCAGGTACTCCAAAGTCCGTTAATATTTGTACAAGATGCTTGCGTTCCAATAAGGTTACCAGAGCAGTGTAATATTTTATTAATGTTTCATTCGTTAATTAAAGCGGATAAAAGAAGTGTACCACTTTTACCCAAGTGATACACTTTTTTTATATGCACTTTTCTTATAAAATAATTATCTATATGTATTTTATTCCATCCTAAGAACCTTTCTCAAGATGCTTCCAAAAAACTTTGGCATTTTTACCACCAATATTTTCATGCTAACACTCCTCTCTGGTAAAAAGCTCTCTTGAAATAATATATTCAAGGAACTTTATTTTTGTGAATATTTACTTTTTTGTGACATATACATATCTCAGGCAATTAACATCCTACACAGAGGTCCTTATGTATATTATCTATATCAGGAATTATAAAAGGCGGTTTATATATTTTCTTGTTATAATTTTTCTATGGTCGTGTATGCTTTACCTTTCAGGTTCTTTTTTTAGTAAAAGCCTGATTATGAACCTTACTATCAATAATTATCTTTCCTTTTCCTATCCTTTAAAATATACGGTTGAAAACATATATGTAAGCAGTGCTCTTGATGACAACTCCATTCAAACAAGCTTAAGCTTTAAAAAACCTGCAACCCAGAAATTCTCAGACTATAAGTCTATTAAGGGCAATTTCAGCTTCAGTTATCCCTCACTATTCGAATTAAGCGAAAAGGAGTTCGAAGGTGCTGAAATTCTTTATCACATAGATTTTGCTGATAAAGCTAAAAGCGTACATGGACTTGTTCAGGTTTGGAGTTTACAAGATTCTCTCGGGGATTTTCTAAACAACTCAAAGTCATTGTCAGAACAGAATTTTAAGTATTTCAATTCCAGCGCTTTGTCATTAAATGGTAACAAAGGCTACTACTGGGATTACATTATTGCAACAAATAAAGATAATTACAAAGCTTCTGAAGTTTTTTTAGAAAAGAATAACCGGGTTTACAGGATTAGTTATTTTGTTCCTAGAAAGAAATGGGATAAATACCACGAAGATATATTCTGGGGCATAGTTAAGTCTTTTAAAACTTATTAATTCAATTACTTTTCGGTACTCTTACACAGTTTCTTCCGCATTCCTTGGCATCATACAATGCGTTGTCCGCTGACCTTAAGAGCTCTGATTCGTTGCCGGAATACTCGGGATACGACGATAAGCCGAAGCTTACAGTTACAGATGCTGTGATCAGTTCATCCTTAATATATGTCCTGGCAATAATTTCACGTAAGTTTTCAACCTTTTCATAGGCCTCTTTAATACCAGTCCTCGGCAAAAGAATTACAAATTCCTCACCGCCGAACCTGGCAATTATATCTCTGCTGCGCAAAGAATTCTTTATAAGCTCTGCAATATGTTTTAATACCTTGTCACCAAACAAATGTCCGAATGTATCATTGAAACGCTTAAAATAGTCAATGTCAAATATCGCCAGCGACAACTCGTAATGCTCCTTTTGAGCTAACTCAATTTCCTTGCTCAGTCTCTCCTGGAAATACAGCCTGTTGTAAATGCCTGTCAAACTGTCGATTGTTGCCAGTTCATGCATTTTCTGATATAGTTCTACATTTTCAAGCGCAATTCCAACTTGCTGCCCGATAATGTTAAGAAGTCTTAAGTTATCATCATCAAAAGCATTTTGATATTTATGCTCAATCAAAACAAGACCATACCTTTTGGATTTGTTAATAAGAGGAACACAAATTAATGAATTAACCTCCCTATCCTGAGTAAACAGGTATTCATTTTCGTCTACAAAGTTTTCTATTATGGGTTCGCCGGTATTAATAACACTCATCAGCATATCGCAGTTAATATTATCATAAAGAGAAATAAGCTCATTTCTATTTGTGATTGTGGTTGTATAAACCTTTAGCCGGGATTTCTTTTCATCATATAGAATAATTGTAGAATTGTTAACCCCCATGACACCAATTATAATATCATTAACATGTCCTAGCAGCTCTTTTATTTCAAAAATTGAATTGATAGCCTGTGTCACCTGCTGAACGGTAAATAGTTCCGCAAGGCTGTCCCTTAGCTTTTTATTTGCTT
>JAAZCB010000180.1 GCA_012513545.1 Clostridiaceae bacterium | reverse complement strand
CTAAGATAGGGGCTTTCAAATGATCAAGCCTTATCATCAGAGCAAGCACTATGTAACACAGGATTATTTTTTGAAACAGACTGACAGATCTGATGTTGCCAGAAAAAATAATATATGAAGAAAAAAGGAAAAGAATCACGAGAAAGTACCAGTATTTTATGATAACCTTTCTAACAGGTAAATGAAATTGACTGCTGAAAGATCCAAGCATATATACAGGAAGATAATATAAAAAAGACTGGAACGGATTGCTGTTATCCGCAGGGCGTCCTACAACAAATGCAATAATAAGAATAACAGGTATGCTGTAATACATTACGGGGTTGTTTGCGACAAAACGAAAAGCAGGAGCTAAAAGATAGAAAATTATCATCATCGGTATAAACCAGAAGTGATACCATTGACTTCCGGTTATTTCCAATAATAAAATATCTGTCAATACACTTTTATTCATTAATCCGGTATTATAGATCCAGGGCTTCTCGATGATGTTGAAATCAAGTATCATAAATAAAACTGCAGGGGCTGACATAACAAGGTAAGGGCTTATCACAAACTTTACCTTTTTCTTCAGATACGATTTATAGGAAAACCGAGGTAAAAGATGATTGAACAAGTACCCGGAAATAAAAATAAAGAGAATGGTGCAATCCGATAATAATGTTCTCAGCACTTTAAGGCAGACGGAATCATCTTCCCAGCTAACCAGCCGGACTGTCAGTGAATGATAGGCTACGATGATTAAAATAGCAATGCCTCTGAATCTGTTTATAAAATCTAAAAAAGGTACTTTACCCGCCTTATTCACAATTGATTATCTTTTATTATTATTATGAGAGTCATCCAATCTGTTAAGAAGCTCACCTGATTCCGAGGAAGTAACTTTCCTTATGTACAATTCATTTCTCCCTTTAAGAAACTCAAAATCTGAACTGGTCAAGATCCTTATTTGCTTAGGATACTCAAAATAATGTAAATTTCTCCAGTTCACCAGTCCCCTTATTTCCTTTTCTGCCCCCCCGGCTTTCGTTTTTAATCGATATTCTGAATTTAAAACTATTGTTTGAAAATAGAGTTCGTCAGGACACAAAGAGTATTTAAACCATCTGTTGAAACGAGGATGATGATCGTGAAATTCGACAATATACTTTGCACAGGAATTAGTTAACGCCCATTGAGCGCTCCCGTAAAAAACGTCATAATTTTTGTCATCAGGTATTCTTCCGTTTCTGAGGTTAATTCTTAAAATTGTATTTAGCTTATTATAAATCCTGTAGAGTACATTCATGTTGTCAAAAAACCAAAATTGTCTGCATTTTTGAGTAAAATACTTGTCTTTTGATTCTGAAATATTGCATCCTCTTATGAACTCGATCATACTGTTTTGAGAAAAGAATTCTATTATCTGTGTCGGGGATTTTAAAATGTAATCTAACCCTTGCAAAAGCACATATCTGTCATAGTTATTCTTCAGAGCTTTTTGCAGTAATAGCATTGTTGCTTCAACCAACGACCATCCCCCCCAGTAGCATTTAATCCTTTTCTCAGTAAAAAACACATTCGGATAGTGCTCCAGACCAGTCCTGAAGACTGACTCATCAACTCTTAAGTCAATATGAATAAAAACATCAGAAAATTGAGATAACACCTTTGCCAGTCTTTTAATATGCTCAGGGTCTTTATGTGCCAGGATGAGATGTGCGATTTTCAAGTTTACTTATTAGTTATAATTTGTAATTATAGTTTTGGTATGGTGTTTTAAACATAATATTGCAGTAGAATTTTCATGGAAATATAGCATTTTATTTAAATCGAGCCATGCCAAATCAGTTTAATGCCTGAGACAGATGGGCATATGAAGCAGGTTTTAATGTTGTCAAATGTATTTAAAACCAAGATTCAGAACTTACGACGGAAATAAACAAATTTGATAATGACCGGCTCAGTTAATTTATAGCTTTGGGAAATGAAAATAAACCAATATTTTTAGTCGCGACTTTATATTACTTATGCTTGTGTTGATATGAATGAAATGTGTCAGTGGTTTTCAATGTCAAATTTCAAATCACAATGTAATTATATTTAATCATGAATATTAAAAATCTTCTCCTGCTTATTTCCATATTTCTTATTTCCGGATGTGAAAGTGATAAAATTAAAGAGGTACCGGCTGATGTGTTTGTATTGAAGCTCAAGGATAATACCGTTGAAAGTCTGAATTCTTTACTTCCGGAAAGTCAAAATATTATGACGATAATTCCAGAGTTATTTTCTGATACAATACAGAATCAGATTATACTTGTAAATGAATCAAATGTTTATGTGACTTTCATTTATGAAGGTGCCGGTTACAGGAACTCACTTCATTGGTATTCTTATGATAAGACAAAACCACCTCAAAGTGTTGCAGAATTACAGTACAATGTTTTGTTTCCAAACATATCTACTATTGATGACGGGGGTAAACTAGAACCCGGATATACTTTGCAGGTTGGAAAGGGGACGTTTCCTGCAGGTACTGTAATAGGTTTTTTCCTGGTCCTAAATGGATGGAATGACGGAACAATAGATTATACAAAACCCACTCAATACACTGACCGTTTATTTAATGTTAATGGTAATCAGCAGCATATTCTGTTTAGAATGAATGCTTTCAATCACCTTTTTCTTGGATTTGAAGATGTTAACAGGGATAATTACAACTGTGACAAGGATTTTAACGATGTGTTAATAGCTGTTTCTGACAATACAGAAGGAAAGGAACCAACATCTTTCGATCTGACAAAAGTGGTTATCAAGTAAAATCTCAGAATCATAGTATTTAATTATAGAAACACTACAATTACCAGATAACCGTCTGTTATTAACTCTCTGTAATACACGGAAATACAAATGTAATTCCATAGAGTGATTGATTTGTTGGTTTATATCCTTAAGTTACTATACTTGAATTTGCAGTGTTGGTACAAATCAAGATGATTGCCAAAGTTTCATATACCAGTCTTTTCTTTGTGGCAAAAAGTAAATGAAACCCACATGTATTGCATACACAAACACTTATGTAT
>JAAZCB010000179.1 GCA_012513545.1 Clostridiaceae bacterium | reverse complement strand
TTACATTCATTTGCCTATTATATTCATCCAGGTTTTCATTACCGTCATGTGTGGAATTTACAACTGATATAACAAAATTTTCTATACTTGCCAGACTAGCTTCAATTGAGTTTACTCTTTCATCAACATTATAGATACTGTCCAGGGTATCTTTTACGCTACTTAACTGTTCCTGTGCCATTTCAGCTACATTTCCCATGCTGCCTGCAATTTGCTCGTTGGCTTTAAGGCTGTTGTCAATACTTTTAGACACCTTGTCTATTGCATCGGAAATTATTACTATGTTTGTCTTTGTTAATTCCGTAAAGCTCAACAGGTTGCTCTTCATATCATTAAATGCAATACATAAGGTTTCCAGACCTTTTGCTTTACTCAATAATATATCGCTTATGTTTAATTGCCCTTTTGATAAAAGATATGCATTATGATTTATTAAGTCAATGCCTTTAAAGAATTTTCTCAAAAATACCAGCAAATATACTCCTAGAGCTAAGGCAAGTATAATGAAAACGATCTGAAATTTTTTGTAACTTACATTATCATTCATCCAAATGCTTGTTGTCAGTAAAAAAAGTAGAATTACAATTATTGAGACTGCCAGAGAATTAATTATTGATCTTGTACGGTTAGCAGTACTGGCTTCATGTGATTCTTTCTTTGGAAGCATAAAAGCCACCCTCCATTAATATTATTGGTAAATTTTATCTGATACTTATACTTTAAGAATATGAATTCAAAAACATAAGCATAATTATAATTCTATTAATAATGTTCGGCATATTTGACATAAAAAATAATAGTATAAAGAATTATTTTTATTTATTGAAGAGGGCTTTATAATTATATTAACAAAGAGATACAAGTATTGTAATATTTTTTTATAATTGTTGACTAAAAAGTCTTTTCTTGGTTTACATAATCTTACGATATGATGGTTTGAAGTTCATGATTGACAAATTTTACTGTGTTTTTCTGCTTGATGGTGTATAATAATGCTTGACACGAGGGCCTGGTAGTGTATTTTCAAATTACCTACGAATAATGAAAATAGATTATTATAAAGAATTAAATTCAGGAGGAGTTAAAAATGAAAAATATTATTTTGTTAAGGAATATTAAAGTTATTGCCATATTATTTGCCATTATCGGAAGTTTTACATGCATTGCTTCAGCATCAGCAGTTCCTGAGCTCAGAGTATGTGTCGATGAGAAAGAAGTGCAATTTACTGATGCAAAACCCTACATAAATGAGTTTGGGAGAACTATGGTTCCAATTCGTGCTATTGCAGAAGGTTTTGGAGCCAAGGTTAACTGGAATGATGTACTGGATATGGTTGAAATTACTCATGATAACATTGAAATCAAGTTTAAACTTAATTATTATGAAGACGTTTTACTTATAACTGACTTGGAAACAAATCACATCAAGTCTGTAGCAATGGACTCTAAGCCTGTCATTAAAAACGACAGAACATTCGTGCCTTATCGTGCTATTAGTGAAGCATTTGGCTATGAAGTTTATTGGAATGCAGACGAATACAAGGTTAATATAAATACCAAAAGCAAACAGCCTGTGTTCTATATAAACCCTGCATTAACCCGTACTCAGTATTATAGCTGTATCGATGATATGAATACAGACTTTGAAAATATTATACCATATCTAAAAAGTCCAGAAGTTACGTTTAAGCTTACTGAAGAAAGAAAACAATCTTATTTATATGAGGCGACATCACATGTTGAGTCTGTTATTGGAAATGTGGATTATAGTAAAGAATTTAATCCAACCTATCCTAATGCCCCATTTACATCAATTATGGAATTTGTACATAATGATGCTGTCAAGAATTCTATAATACGGGAAGTCAAGTTTATTGCAGATACTTCTAAAGTTGAAATCCTTTCGGATACCATTATTTTTGAACAGGTTCCGGCAGATGCAATAGTTATTGGCAGACTGGAATTTATATATCATGAAGCATCAGATGAGTATCTTGATAGGTTTAAAGGTAAGTTGAAAAAAGGAGTATGGTATAGTACAAATATAGCTGTTAAATTTTCTTTACAGAGAGGTTCTATGGAGATTGAAAAAGTTATTTTAGACAATAAATTTGAAGAAATAATATGAAATAGAGATAAAAAATATATAGCAATTGCACAATGAGTAAAATGGGAATTTTTATGAAGTTTGCAGATATTGCTAAATTCACGATTAGCAAATAATATACTTCTTGCTTTTAAATTTTATCAAAAATAGAAAATACCTATTTAAGAAAACTATTGATTATTTCTTTCTCTGGTGATATCCTATACGTAGATTATCTATGTATAGGATATCTATGTATAAGGAGGAAGGGGAATGAAAATTAACAAGGAACTCATGAAAGGCAGTACATCAATACTTATCCTTTCTTTGCTGGAGAACGAAAATATGTATGGTTATCAGATTACTCAGGCTTTAAAAAAGAAATCGGATAATGTATTTGATTTGAAAGAAGGCACTTTGTATCCTATGCTGCATGGGCTGGAGAATGAAAATGCCATTGAATCCTACTGGCTTGATGCAGACAATGGCAAACGCAGGAAGTATTACAAGATAACCAGAGAAGGAAAAAAACTATTAAAGCATAAAAAATGTGAGTGGGAAACCTATACAAAAGCAGTAAACTCTATTATTGGAGGTGCTTGCTTTGAATAAGAAGATAGAAACTTTCCTTGATGATGTGTGCGTACATGTCAGATGTAAGACTGTACATAGGGATATACGTGATGAACTTGCCAACCATATTTACGAATTGAAAGCTGAGTATGAAAGTGAGGGGTATGATGAAAAGAAGGCCCTTGATATGGCAATATCAGCCATGGGTAACTGCGATGAAATAGGAGAACGACTTAATAAACAACACAAGCCGGAAACAGAATGGTCACTTATTGGGCTTACTGCCATTATTGCAGTCATCGGCGGTATTATCATGTACACAAGCAGCAGGCTTGAGTCTATACAGTCTGTGAGCTTTGAAAAGTATTTGATTTACGCATTGATTGGTACAGGGGTAATGGTTGGACTTTATTTCTTTGATTATACAAAGCTTAAAAAGGCGGCATTGCCATTTTATTTAATTTCACTTTTGTTGATGCTTATTGCACTGTTTAGTGGTGCAGAATTTAACGGGAGAAGGTTTTTTGCAATTGGAGGCATATTAATTTCATCTGAGTTTGTAACAGTCTTTTTATTGATTGCCCTTGCAGGATTTATTGAAAAAGGCCGTGGCAAAGGTGGTATAGCTGTTGCAGGAATACTTTTACTTGCTCTTGTTTCTGTAATTCCAATACTTGCACTGCCTAACCGTTCGATGGCGTTGTTCTTAATAACCAGTTATGCATTATTAATTGTATCAGCTGTAATCAAAAATCATTTTGGCGGTTATAGAAAAATACAGCTTACTTCTTTAGGGTGTATAGGTGCGCTATTTATGTTCTTTATTACATGTAGCATTATAACTGATCCAAATAGATTAGAACGGATAAAATCTTTTACAACACGGGGACAGTCTGACCCTCTCGGCGGAGGGTGGCAACAGATGATGGCAGATAAATGGCTTGCAGCATCAAACTTGTTTGGAAAAACGACAGAAACAGTTTACGGTTACGGCATAGATAAGGGAATGCCCGGCATCACTGCAGATTACGTGCTTATTAATATAATTGCCACTCTTGGCTGGGTAGTCGGTATTGCGCTGGTTTTGGCAATAACTGTGCTGATCGGCAGAATGCTTGTGACAACTAAAAAAATCAAAAATGATTACGGATTCTATCTCTCTCTTGGAGCGTGCACAAACTTATCGGTAAAATTTATAACCAGCGTTCTTGTAAACTTTAATCTTTTTCCTCCGATGAGTGTCAGTCTGCCATTTGTCTCATATGGGGGAATCGGATATATTGTGAGTATGGCTCTTGTGGGTATAATTTTGTCCGTATGGCGAAGGAATAATTTGATAGGAGCATCGCAAAGCACAGTTGTACGAAGTAAAAGCAGGTTTATTGAGTTTGTAGACGGGAAACTGATAATTAATTTTAAGTGATTTCACAATATTACGCCTTTAAAACTTATAGCTCACAATTTTTTGTAAAGGAGTCCATAAAAATACGGACTCCTTTTTTGTAAATTAAATTCCTAAGTTCTCTCCCACAAGTATCACCTTAATACGGCCTTTAAACATCGACTTATTCG
>JAAZCB010000018.1 GCA_012513545.1 Clostridiaceae bacterium | reverse complement strand
TCTAAAATTCTTAAGATCATGAGAAATACTTTATTACTATTGATGCTAAACGTATTTCAGATATTTGCTTTGAATACATACTCACAAATAACGAAACTTACCCTAGACCTTAATAATATAACAATTAAGGAAGCCCTATTCCAGATTGAGGAACAAAGTGAATTTTACTTCTTATATAACACTAAACTAGTTGATGTTAACAGAAAGACAAATCTTAAAATCAAGGATCAAAAAATTGATCAGATTCTTTCTGAGTTATTTGACAATTCAGATGTAAATTATACAGTATTTAACAAACAGATCATTTTATCTCCAAAGGAATATCTTACGGAAATAAAAGTTAAAACTGAGCAACAAACCATAACCGGGAAAATTATTGATAGCCAGACCGGACAACCTATGCCGGGAGTAAATGTTATTGTTAAAGGTACAACAATTGGTACCATGAGCGATATTGACGGAAATTACTCAATATCTGTCAGTAACACGGAAGCTACTCTGGTATTCTCATTTATCGGGTATATTACACAGGAAATTCCTTTAAGTGGCAGGACAACAATAGATATTAATCTTGTAAGTGAATTGAGAGGACTTGATGAGGTTGTGGTTATTGGATATGGTACACAAAAAAAAGTCAATCTAACAGGTTCAATTGCATCTGTAAATAGTAAGAATATTGAAAGACTTTCTGTTACTCAGACATCTCAGTTATTAACAGGTCTTGCCAGTGGAGTTACGGTAACGCAAAGTTCTGGACAACCTGGGAAAGATGCGGTTAGCATCAGAGTAAGAGGTCTTGGCACTTTTAGTGGAGCTGGCAATAATCCACTGGTGCTGGTTGATGGATTATCATCTTCGTTAGATAATATTAATATAAATGATATTGCAAGCATTTCGATCCTTAAAGATGCCGCTTCAGCCTCCATTTATGGAACAAGAGGTGCAAACGGAGTAATACTAGTTGAAACAAAAAAGGGCAAGGAGGGCGATTTTAAAGTTACTTATCAAGGTAATATAGGTTTACAACGGCCAACAGAAATACCCCAACTTGTTGATTCATGGGTTTATGCCGAGATGACAAATGAAGCCCTTATTAATGGAGGAGGAAGCCCACAATATAGTGCTGAAGAGATTGCAAAATTTAAATCTGGTGAAGATCCTGATTATTACCCGAATGTAAATCACTATAAGGATTTAATCACATCTGGAAGTGGGCTACAGGCTGATCATTATCTAAGTTTTACGGGTGGAAGCTCGAGAAATTCATATTTATTGTCATTAGGGTACCTTGATCAGGCTGGTATTGTGGCTGAAACTAATTATAAAAGATATAACGTATTGATCAATGTTGATAGTAAAATTAGGGAAAACCTCAAATTAAATATGAAGCTCTCTGGATTGAGAGGAAATAGTAATGAACCGACTGCTGTTGACAAAAATCCAGATCAGGGAGTGGAAGGACTTATTAATTATTCGATTAAGATTCCTAGTACCTATGCGGGAAAAATGTCGAATGGATATTATGGTAATATGACTGGTTTTACTATTGAGGGATGGATGGATAGCGAATCCTTCATTTCTAATGTAAATATGGGAACGATCGCAAATCTAACCTTAGATTGGGAAATCTTAAAATCTTTAACTCTGACAGGCAAAGCTGGTTACGATTATTCATTAAATAATTATAAATTCTTTCGACCCGTATTAGTAGTAGATCAGTTTATAACTCAAGCTCCATCAGAGCTTACAGTGAGGAAAAGCACTAATTCATTATTAACATTACAAAGCTATCTTAACTACAATTTAGAATTTAGTCAGCACACTTTTCATTTTCTTGCAGGTTTTTCTCAAGAGAATAATGAATATGATTATATACAGGCTTT
>JAAZCB010000178.1 GCA_012513545.1 Clostridiaceae bacterium | reverse complement strand
TGTCCTGGTACTCATATTTGAATCATAACCCCATACATTTGAAAGAAGTGTTGATCGAAGAATGATCTGTCCTTCGTGTTCATAAAAGTATTGAAGAAGTTTAATTTCCTGGGTCAAAAGATTTTCTTTTTTTCCTCTTTTAATAACGAAACCATGCTCCAGATCTATAACAAGATCATCAGTTTTTTGCTTAGAGGCTGCAGACCTTCTTAGTAAAGCTTCAATTCTGGCGAGCAGTTCCTTCATTTCGAAGGGTTTACATACATAATCATCGGCTCCTGTTTTAAACCCTGTTATTTTATCTTCCAGCTGGTTTTTGGCTGTTATAAAAATAATAGACTTTGAATTGCCGCTGGCTCTGAGTTTTGATGCAATTTCAAACCCGTCTTTTCCGGGAAGCATAATATCGAGAAGCAGGATATCATAGTCTGTATGCATCACCTTTTGAAGCCCGGTAATTCCGTCTTCTGCAGTTTGAACGGTATAGCCTTCCGTTTCCAATCTGTCAACAAGGGTTAATAACAAGCCTTTTTCATCTTCAACAATTAGTATCTTTTTTGTCATGTTTTTCTCCTACTTTTTAAACAACCTTATACGGTAAACGGATAGTAAACACTGTTCCATGATAAGGAACAGACTGTACAGTAATGGTGCCGTTATGCAGCTCAGTAATTCTTTTTACAAGATTTAAACCTATACCGTTGCCTTCTATCTGATTCTGTACGGCTTTTTCGCCCCTCCTGAACACATCAAAAATTGTCTTTCGTTCCTTCCAGCTTATTCCTTCACCCTTATCAATGAATTTTAGCACAATATAATCATTTTTTGGACTTATTTCTAAAGATATTCCTAAATACTTTCCGCTTTCTGCATGTTTTAATACATTGTCAATCATATTTTGTAAAACAGAGTGCATAGCTGCTGCATCACATTGAATAAAGACCTCTTCTTTTTGCAGCATGACAAATACTTCAAAAGATTTATTTTGAAATACCTTTTCATACCTCTCAATTGTATCCCTTATTAATCCGCAAATATTGCACTCTGTCTGCTGCAGGTGATCAGAAGACTGCAGATGCGAATACATTAAAAAGAAATTAATACTGTTTGTAAGCCTATAACCCTCCCGTTTTATAAGATCTCCGTATTTTTTTACTTTATCCTTTTTATGAACAATTCCCTCTATCATATTATCAGCAGCAGATGTTATTACCGCAAGAGGTGTTTTTAATTCATGCGTTACGGTTGCAATGAATTCTGTTTGACACTTTGTCAGTCGTTTAATACTGTAAAGATAGACTAAAAGACTAATTAAGCCGGCTGTTAAAAGAAGTAGAATTATTACACCAATAGAAGCCGTAATAATGACAGAACTTAATGCAGTCTTTATAACAGAACCTTCCTTATGCACGGCCTTCAGCAAAATACTGTTTTTATTGGAAACTACGGAATCTTCAACCTTTGTATCATTTGTTATTATTGAAGCAAGAGATAAGATTTGAATATCAACAGTTTTTGTAAGTTTTCGTACATGATTACGGATAACAGACAATACTCTTTTTACCTCACTTTCCGGTGTATTATCAGGTGTTTCATAGCTGTGATGAAGTCTTATATAGCCTGAAGTAAAGAGTTCAGGCGGTTCTTTGCCAAAAATCAGCCATGCATAATCAGGTTTTGAAAAGTCAGCCTCATTATTGA
>JAAZCB010000177.1 GCA_012513545.1 Clostridiaceae bacterium | reverse complement strand
TCAACCTCTGGACTGTAATATGCAAAGTTTTGAAAATGCCCATAATATGTACCCGGGTGATTCCATTGAGTTATGGAAGCTTTGTCGGCAGCTATAAGCTTGTAATAATTTCTAAGATCCATATTGGGGTCATTGGACGAAACAAACCAGTCTGTATTAATCGTATTGATATGTCCGTTCCCATTGTACCAGGACATTTCAAAGCCTGCCAAAGCAACAAATTTGTTATTAACATTGTAGGAATTGGCAATTGCTTTGGTTTTTGCCCATTTCTCGCTTTTTTTCCAGTCAAACTCATTATCAAACAGATTTGAGTGATCAGTAACTGCAAAATAATCCAGCTTAGCCTCGTCTCTTGCATATCTATAAGCATCCTCCGGAGTCCCGGAGCCATCTGTAAACCCGGTTTGGGAATGAAGAAGCCCATAATAGTGGTTATATTCTTCCTTTTCCAAATACAGGGCTCTCTGTTTTGATTTATAATTTGTTTTATGTAATCTTATTAAATTATGTACATATCCGCTCTCGTCTTCAGACTTTTCCCCACCTTGAAGAGGTATAACATCTGAAATAATATCCTTGAACCGGAACATATGTAATGCATACGCTGAAGTACCTGACATGCAATTTGCCAAAGGAATGTTTTCTGAAGCAAAAACATTCGCATTAAACAAAATAGAGCTACCCAATAAAAACGCGGGAAATAATATACACCTCAATAAGTAATTAAAACTGACTTTATTATTTTTCATATTTGATGAGATCACCCCGACAATAGAATTATTAGAATATAACATACCATAGACAGTTTGAGCAAATCTGTTTTTGGGATATGTAAAGATATGGCCCGTCTGCAAAAGTCATTATCATGATTATACTATAAAACTGTCATTCTTTCAATAAATATAAAAAGTATTAACAAGCATAAGCTTGGGCATAATTATACATTGAGACGTATTACGGAATTGATTTTAATCCGTATATTCCCATTATTGTTATTAATATTCTTTTAATATTTATAAACCAATGATATAATTGTAAACGATTTAGAGGTATAAATAATTTGTTTATTAAAGGCGGTAAAGTATGAAGTCGAAAAATTTATTAAAATTGAGAAAGAGAGTAAAGGAAAGAAACTACTGGTCCATACTGCTTGTGCCTCATTCAACAAATGATGTTAAGGTTATAAAAATATCCTCACTTCGATATAAATTAATGACACTTGCCACAATAGTCCTCACGGCTATAGCATGTTTTGGCATTTTTCTTGCATATATGATATATGAAAACAGATCTCTCGAAGAAAACCTGCAAGTAATGTCAGCCTCCAATAAACATCAAATGAAAATGTCTCAGGAAAGTGCAAAGCTTATTAGTGAACTTTCGGCTGAAAATACCGAACTTCGGCAAATGGTATCAGACTTCAAGGTAATGTATAGGGAAATGACAGAGAATTACATAGAAAAAAGGTCTGACAATATTACTGTAAGCAGATCCGGAAACATCAATGACCGTTCTTTTATCAATGATGTTAACAAGCTTAAAGGTATTTTGGACAACCTTGAGGAGATAAACAGCAATAAACCCGATATTATAAGTAATATTTCCGAAACAGAAGAAAAGTTGAAAAAGTACATAGAATCGATTCCGACACTATGGCCAACCAGCGGAAGAATCAGTTCCAATTTCGGAATAAGAAGCGATCCTTTCAACTTTAGCGAAAAGAGTCATGAAGGACTTGACATAGCTGGTTCTCATGGCCAGATCATAAAAGCCTCTGCAAGTGGAAAAGTTATTCATTCAGATTGGTATAAAAATTATGGAAAAACTGTAATTATAGATCATGGGTACGGTATATCCACTTTATACGCTCATTGCTCAAGCCTCCTTGTTAAAGAAGGTCAGGAGGTTAAAAAAGGTGATTCCATTTCAAAAGTAGGAAGCACCGGCAGAAGTACGGGTGATCACCTTCATTTTGAGGTGCGTGTTAATAATTCACCTGTGAATCCACTTGAATATCTGGATCCAAAATAAACATAGACTTATAGTATATGGTTTATGTTTAGAAAGAGCTAATATTTTAAGCAGAAATGTCTTTGTTCTGCTTAAAATATTAGCATCATTAATAAATGTTATAAGCCATAAATTATATAGTTGATTAATTATCTTACATATACATCAATTTTATAAGGAGGCAAAGTATGTTTAACAAAAAGGAAACCAGCAATCCCAATAGTTTTGACACTTTGATCGGCTCCAATTCAGTCTTTGAAGGCAATATTGAAACAGAAGGCACCATTAGAGTTGACGGAAAGGTAATCGGAAACTTAAAGGTAAATGGTGACGTTTATATCGGTAAGGATGCACTAATAAATGGTAACATAGATGCAAACAACATATTTCTCTCCGGCAGGGTTGAAGGGAACATTGAAGCTAAAGGTGTTTTAAGGGCACTCTCTACTGCAAAAATCATAGGTGATATTTTTGTACATAGTCTTATTACTGAAGACGGAAGCCAATTTGATGGCAAATGTAAGATGGTGGAAGCAGCTCTCATAGATCAAGGTTCAAAAAACC
>JAAZCB010000176.1 GCA_012513545.1 Clostridiaceae bacterium | reverse complement strand
GTTACAGGATTATCGGAACTGGAAAAGAAGAAAAACAAAATGTAAAACTGACTATAGACTACCATATCCAGAAAATAACCGAAGAAGTAATGGATAAGTACGGCTTGAAAGGCGCTGTAGTAATAGAAGACGTTGTATCAGGCGACATTATTGCCATGGTAAGTAAGCCTGATTTTAACCCTAATATGATTGAAGAATATTTAAACAGTTCCAATAACGAGCTTTTCAACAGAGCTGTAGCCTCCTATAACCTTGGCTCTATTTTTAAAATAATTGTCCTTGCCAGTGCATATAACAATAATATTAATCCTCAGATGTATTATTTCTGCCCAGGATACGTTTCACTAGGTGATAAGGAATTCAGGTGTTCTTCCTACTATAAGGGCGGTCATGGCCTTGTTTCCCTTGAAGAAGCCTTTGCATCGTCCTGCAATCCGTATTTTATTGAACTTGGATTAAAAGTAGGTCATAAAAGCATACTTGAAACTGCAAGGCTATTCGGATTGGATACAGTTACCGGAATAAGCCATCAGGGTATCAACGAGTCCTCAGGAAACCTTCCTGACGATAACACGCACTTTACATATGGTGACACTGCAAATATTTCCATAGGCCAAGGTGATGTTATGGCTACCCCATTGCAGGTGGCTGACATTGTTGCGACCATTGCAAATGGAGGTATAAAAAATAAAATAAACATAGTTGATTCAATCGTTGACTCACGAGGAAGCCAAATAAAAAAAATACGTGAAGATAATGGACAAAGGATTATATCAAAAGAAGTATGTGACAAGATAAAACACCTTATGGAAGAAGTCACAATAACAGGCACCGGAACAAAAGCAAATCTTGATGCCTATGGCGGTGCAGGAGGAAAAACAGGCAGTGCAGAAACCGGTCAGTATATAAACGGCGAAAAAGTCGTTCATGCCTGGTTTGCAGGATATTTTCCCAAGCGTAACCCCAAATATTCAATTTCAGTTTTTATAGAAAACGGAAAAAGCGGCGGTACTGTTGCTGCTCCGCTATTTGAAGAAATAGCAAAAAATATTATGAATAAAGGTTTTTAATTTTAATTATGTACTTGCACCAACATATTTCTCCCTTCATATAATTATAAGGTAGCCTATTTCCAGGAGGTGCCTTATTTTGTTTGATATTTTTTTCGCCTCATTTTATGAAATAATAAAGAGTATGTTCTTCCTTTTCGGCTATGTCTCCAATGTAAATTCCTTTCCCCAACCCTTAAATCCTGAGGAAGAACAGCACTATATAAAACTTCTTAAAGAAGGAAATGAGGAAGCAAGAAATGTACTTATTGAGAGAAATCTGCGCCTTGTTGCACACATTGTTAAGAAATACAGCTCTTCTGCAGGAGATTGCGATGACCTGATATCAATAGGTACAATTGGCCTAATTAAGGCAATAGCTACCTACAATCATGAAAAAGGTACCAGATTGGCAACATACGCAGCAAGATGCATTGAAAATGAAATCTTAATGCAAATCAGATCCTCCAAAAAAATACAAAGCGAAGTTTCTCTTCAGGATCCTATAGGAATTGACCGTGAGGGTAATGAAATAGCTCTCATTGATGTCATTGGAAATGAAACTGAGTCGGTAGTTGATGAAGTGGAACTCAAAATGCAAGTCAGACGCCTGTACAACAAAATGAAAGCGGTTCTGAAAAACCGGGAAAAAGTTGTCCTTGAATTAAGATATGGACTATTAAACGGAACAAGTAAAACACAGAGAGAAATAGCCAAAATGCTGGGTATCTCAAGGTCTTATGTATCAAGAATAGAAAAAAAGGCTATAAAAAAATTGGGAAGAGAACTAAAATCCGAAAGCTGTCAGTAAACTGACAGCTTTTCTATTTTAACCTCTTTCGAACGAAGTTAAAGAAGTTATAAGCGAGGGATTCGATGTCCCGAAGCTTTTTATTACTGTCCTTTTTTCAAGTATTCGTTCACAAATTCCTTTAAAGACCTCTTCTTCAATATACCTGAAATTATATTTTTTAAGAGCAATACCGTAACTGGCCCGATTATTAAACCAGGATAGCTAAATATCCTCAACCCAAGATACATTGACATCAGTGTTATTAATGGATGCAGACCAATCTGCTGTCCAAGCACCTTCGGCTCTATCAACTGCCTTACCACAAGAACTATTCCATACAGAATAATTAATTTTATCCCTGTTGTAAAATCAGTAGTGATAAACTCATATATTGCCCATGGGATAAGCACTCCTCCTGTCCCAAGAATAGGCAAAGCATCAATTACTGCAATAATAGAAGCTAATAGAATAAAATGTCTGACCCCAATAATCCAAAAACCTATACTAAGCTCAATAAAGGTAATAGACATAAGTATCAGTTGTGCCCTGATATAACCGAAAAGAGCCATAAACATATCATTCTTTATACTGATTATCTTATTAATCAAAGCTTCTGGAAAATTCGATTTGATATAGTTGTAAATACTGTCCCTGTCACTCGATAAAAAGAAAGTAGAAAGCATTGTTACTATAACAAATATAATAGCCTGTGGTATGGAGACGGCTGTATTCAATATCCCGCTCATTAATGACTTAAGCACCTTTGGAACCGAGTCAGTAATATTTGAAACCATGTTATCAATGCTAATGGTTACTTCCTTGGGAAGTCCAAAATATATATCTGATGCTTTATTAATCAAACTGCTTATATTATGATATATCTCCGGAATATAACCTGGGAGAATCTGATACAAACTTTCAGCCTCACGATAAATCCTTGATATCAGTAAAACTATAAGCGAACCAAAGACAATTGCTACTGTCAGAAGGGAAATAAGCGCCGCTACTTTTCTTGACAGTTTGGTTTTTTTCATTAAAAACCTGATAGGTGGCTCAATGAAGGAAGAAATCGCCAAAGCTATTATAAATGGAGCAAAAACCACAGCCAACTTGAATGTAAGAAAAAAACCTGCAACAGAGCCAACAACTATAAGTGCTATCATTAAAATCAGTTTCCACCTCTGGTTCATATCAACCTTCCTTGTTTTGTCTATTTTTATAGTGAACATAATTATCATAATTTACATTTATAATTTATGCAAGAAAATTTTATTTCTTTATACAACAATATCAAGCTTTAAGGAATGCTATCACTTCAACTCAACAATTGTTACCCCATCTTCACCTTCGCCGTACTTTCCAAGTCTGAACGACTTAATCCTTGAATTTGTCTTCAGATACTTGTGAATACCATTCCTTAAAACTCCTGTTCCTTTACCGTGTATTACCGATACCTCTCTCAACCCTGAAATTATTGCATCATCAAGGTATTTGTCCAGATTGTCCAGAGCTTCCTCAAGGTTTTGTCCTCTCAAATTGATTTCAGTTGTTATTGTCCTGGCCTTCGACAACCCGATTTTTCCAGCACCCGATCTTTTTATCTCGTTCTTTTGCTCATCCACAAGTCTCATGTTTGTCACATGAACGTTTATCTTCATTATTCCGGCTTGGACAAGCGCTTCGCCATCCTTGTCAGGAGGTGTCAGCACCGTCCCTTTCTGGTTCAGATTAATTATTAAAACACTGTCTCCCGGCTTCAGATCCTTAGGTGGCTTTACAAGGCCTTCTTTTGGAATCAACGGCTTCGACATGACTTCTTCAATTGAGTCAATCCTGTTTTTTAGTTTAAGTCTCATATCCTCTGCACTTTTAAGTCTTGAGGTATCATTTACTTCTTTCTCTATTCTTCTCATCTCAGTCATTATGCTTTCAGACTCACTTTTTGCTTCAAGAAGAATCTTTCTGGCCTCTGATCTGGCTTCATTAAGCATCTTATCCCTGCTCTCGCCAAGCTTTCTCTTTTGCTCATCCAGTTCTACCTTGAGTTTTTCTATCTCAAGCCTGAATTTTTCTGCTTTTACTCTCTCGTTCTCCGTATCGCTTAAATTCTTCTCAATTGAATGAAGCATATCTTCAAACTTGATGTCATCCTTTGTTAAAAACTCACGTGCCCGTTCGATAATATTTTCCTGAAGTCCAAGCCTTTTGGAAATTGCAAAGGCATTACTCTTTCCGGGTACTCCAATTAAAAGCTTGTAAGTGGGTTTTAGGGTCTCAACATCAAACTCGCAGCAGGCATTTTCAACATAACTTGTAGTTACAGCATATACTTTAAGCTGGCTGTAATGTGTTGTAGCAACTGTAATCGCACCCATATGACGAATATTTTCAAGTATAGCCATTGCCAGAGCTGCTCCCTCGGTAGGATCAGTACCTGCTCCCAATTCATCAAACAAGACCAGGGATCTGTCATCAACATTTTCAATTATGTCAACTATATTCTTCATATGCGAAGAAAAGGTACTAAGGCTCTGCTCAATACTCTGCTCATCACCAATATCAGCATATACCTTGTTGAAAACACTCATTTCAGTCCCTTCATTAGCCGGAATATGCAGTCCTGACTGAGTCAGAAGTGTAAAAAGTCCAACTGTCTTTAATGTAACAGTCTTCCCACCAGTATTAGGCCCCGTCACCACAAGAGTATCAAATTCCTCCCCAATCCAGAAATCTATAGGTACAACCTTTTTTGACTCCAATAGAGGGTGTCTCCCCTTCTTGATTACTATCCTGCGCTCATTGTTAAGTCCTGGACACACACAATTATAATCGAGACTAAGCCGGGCTTTTGCAAAAATAAAGTCAAGCCTGGCTAAAAGTGAAATATTGGACTTAAGACCTGTTGAAATAGTGGATACATCTTCGCTAAGCTCTGTAAGGATTCTCTCAATCTCAAGCTGTTCCTTTATTTTAAGCTCTCTTATTTTATTATTTGCCTCAACCACCGACATAGGCTCAATAAATATTGTAGCACCGCTTGCAGAGGAGTCATGTATTAGCCCTGGAATTTCGCTCCTGTATTCCTGTTTGACAGGAACAACATACCTGTCACCCCTCATTGTAACTATGGACTCCTGCATAAATTTCTGGTATTTTGACGACCTGATAATTTCGTTCAGCTTGTCCTTAATGGAGTCCTGTGAATTTTTAATCTGTCTTCTTATGCTGCTTAAGGCAGGACTTGCAGTATCAGCTATTTCTTCCTCACTTACTATAGAATTAATAATTTTATCCTCAACCATCTTGCTTGGCTCTAAACATCTTATAAGCTCATTTACAACATTATCACCGCTTATCTGAACCCTGTCATCACTGGCATAATTTTTAAGGTTTCTAACGGCTCTTAATACCCCAGCTACTTTCAAAAGTTCTCCCGGGTTTAAAATCGAACCGAGCTCCGCTCTTCTAAGACTGTCTCTAATATCATTTATGCCTCCCATCGGAGGACTTCCTTTTCTGGCAATAAAGCTTACCCCATCATTTGTTTCCTTGAGAGAATTGTTTACTTTTTCAAAATCTGTTTGAGGTAAAAGCTTCTCGGCAATTTCAGCGCCCATGCTTGATGAAGTTAGGCTCGCAAGTTTTTTAACTATTTTGTCATATTCAAGTATCCTAAATGTTTTATCATTCATAAACTGTTTTACCCCATTCCATATGGTTTATGATTAAAAAAGAGCTAATATTCTAAGCTTAAAATGTCTTTACTCTGATTAAATATTAATACCTTTAATATCCATTATTAACCATATATTTTATAAGTTATCACTAACTTAAGCAACGTTTTTAATCTTCAAATATTATAACATAAAATTCAAGCATCAAACCATTAACTTATTACTCATTATAAATGTTGGGCAGATAAAATACAAATAAAAACAGTATTACAATACTTCAGCTTAAAATCTCAACTTTCCCGCTTATAGAATTATTAGTCTGCATATGTTCGCAAGTTAAGTTAAAATTGCAAAACTTGCTTGAATAAAATTTATTTGAATAGAAAAATATATAATTATCTGTAATGTATTGAACCAAACAAGGAGGTAATATTTAATGACAGATGAGAAAAAACTAGAGCTTATTAAAACATATATTGATGATATTAAAGAATATGAACTCAGTCATAATTGGTCTCTTAATAAAAAGCAGGACATAAGAAGAGCACTTGACGCTTACCAAAGCCTTTATGAAGATGCTGAAAAAGGCAGAATTGACCTGGATTTGCTCCATGAAAATATCACAAGCTTTATGTATATGCTCCAATAATACAAAAGCTTAATATGGAGTTAATATAAAAAAAACAACAAATGGTTGTTTTCATTTGTTGTTGAAATTTAAATTTGTATTGAATTCATGCTATTTATACATTTTATTCAGACTTTCGAGAACAGAGTTTTTCAATGCCTCTGCTGCTTTTTGTTTATAGGCTGAAGTCTTTAGCCTTCCAAGTTCGGATTCATTTGTCATATATCCTACCTCCGCAATTACTGCCGGCATGTTTGAAGTTCTGAGCACTGCAAGAGAAGGACGCGGAACAATTCCAAGGTTTGAAGAGCCCAAACCTTGAACCATATTCTTCTGGACAATGTTTGCAAACTCCTGGGAAGAAAGCTTTCCTTTTGTCTTTGAGCTGCCCGGATAGTATAAAGTCATACTTCCCGAATACTTTTTATAACCTGCATTGTTATGAACGCTTACAAGTAAATCTGCATTTACCCTGTTTGCCAATCCTGACCTTGAATATAAATCAATATAGCTGTCACTACCTCTGGTCATGTAGGTTTTTATACCTTCATTTATTAACAGTTTGTTAAGCCTATTGGCAATGTCAAGATTTAAGTCCTTTTCCTTTACCCCTCCGTACACAGCTCCCGGATCTTTTCCTCCATGTCCTGCATCAACCACCACAATATAGTTTCTTTTTGTACTATCATCTTTTGAAACACTTACCGGTTTGTCTCCAATAAATGCAGTTCCCGTTCTTTCGTCCCAGCCAATTTTCATGTTAAATGCTTCGGCTGAAAACCTTAAAGGTACCATTACTGTTCCATTATCAATAACTGGCGGAGCCTCTATAACAGTATTAACACCATTAATAAAAGCTTTGGTACTTCCTATAAACATAACAACTGTTGTATAATCACTTGATAACACAACTTTATTTTGCTGTTCATACCAGTCGGTTCTTACACGTACCTCATCAAATATGGTTCTCGCCGGAATAACTATCCTTCCATCTATTATTATTGGCTTTCTCTCAAGTTCAATTACACTACCGTTGACAGCTACTAAAGCATTGGAACGTGTGCCCCGGAAGCCTGAATATAATTGTTCTTGCGCATATATCTGCACTGACCCAGTCAATACAAAAATTGAAACTAAAATAAGAAGTACTAGAAACCTTTTCATATCTTCCCTCCCCAAATCTGTTTATATAAAAAGAAAAATACCGTGGTTTACATAATAC
>JAAZCB010000175.1 GCA_012513545.1 Clostridiaceae bacterium | reverse complement strand
TCCTTTAATTCCGAATCGAATAATCATTAAAACGTCAATAACAGGCAGACTTCGTTTTTTAAGTGAAATGTCTTTAAGCAGCCTGGAATCTATTGTTACAGCTAAGCAGGGTTTCCATTCCACTTAAGGTTATGTATCGTTCCATCTCAGAATAGCATACAATCCTTATTTCTTGTTTGCAAAAACAATTGCCAGAATAATCAATATTACAACAGCCAAAATAAAGAATGCACCCAAAATAGCAATCATGTTCATGCCTCTCAATCTCCCACTATTAAAAATGAATTAATTAAAACATAAAATCCTACTTGAAATTAACCGATTTTACCGCGTCCCCAGAATCCTCCCGGCTATTTCCCTCACTTTATGCCTGACCCTAGCTTCATCAATCGTTTTAATTTCACCTTTTTCCATAATTATCTTCCCATTTACAATCACAGTATCAACATCTGCACCCTGAGCTGAATAAACAATGGCAGATACAGGGTCGTTCACAGGGCACAAATGAGGCTTATCCGTATCTATAATAATAATATCTGCTTTCATACCATTTTCAATTGTTCCGGTTATACCTTCAAAACCCGCAGCCTTTGCTCCGTTTACAGTGGCCATTCGTATAACCTCCCTGGCACTTAACAGGTCCGAGTCTCTATGAATTCCTTTATGTATAAGTGATGCTATATGAAGTTCCTCAAACATATTCAGGTTGTTATTGCTGGCAGCACCATCAGTACCGAGTGAAACATTAATTCCTCTTTTCAAAAGCTCAGGGACTCTTGCTATTCCACTGCCCAGCTTTAAGTTACTGGTAGGATTGTGCACTACATTTACACCCTTGTTTTTCAGTATTTCAACATCACTATCCGATAAGTGCACACAGTGGGCTGCCATCACAGGTACATCGAAAACACCTGTTTCAAGACATATTTCTGCAGAATTCATACCGTACTTTCCAATGCTTTCTTCCCGTTCTTTAAGAGTTTCGAGAATATGTATATGTATTCCCGTGTTCAATTCTCTGGCCAAATTCGCTGAGGCAATTAAATTCTCTTTATCAAAAAGATATACTGAATGCACCTCGATATAGACTTTTATCCTTCCTTCAGCTTTATTGTTCCAGTCTTTATAGTATTGGGAGCACATTGAATGCTCATTTGCAGCCTCTGACTTTCCATCCTTATCGAATTTCAAGGGGCTTCTGGAAAGGTTAGCCCTTACTCCTGCCTCAGAAACTGCTCTGGCAACTTCATCCATGTAAAGGTACATGTCTGCAAAAGTAGTAGTTCCCGATCTTACCATTTCGGAAATTCCCAGCAAGGTTCCCCAATAGACATCCTCTTGCGTAAGTTTAGCTTCAGCAGGAAATACATGTCTGAAAAGCCAATCCTCAAGCGGCATATCATTGGCAAAATTCCTCAATATAGTCATTGCACAATGAGTGTGTGCATTAACAAGTCCAGGCATAACTATTTTATTAGTTCCGTCAATAACTCTCACGGCATTCATATCTTCAAGGTAATCAATGTTGTCCCCTAAATACTCTATATATCCGTCTTTTATACCTAAACATCCATTTTTGATAACCTTGTTGTTTTCATTACAGGTAATTATGTCGGCATTTTTTATAAGAATATCCAAGCAATACCTCCAGGTGTCAAATATCAAGTTTGTTAAACATCACAGGTCCGATTATTTCATAAATACTTTCTCAACACCATAATTCTGATTATATCTTGTGTAAAAATCATCTATACCATACCTGTGTTCCTGTCCGCCTTTATGTTCAACAGCGTAAACAGCCGAAATATTTGCAAGGCGTCCCATTTCTTCCAGAGAAGCCCCTTCAAAGTACCCTTTCAAGAGACCTGCTCTATATGCATCTCCTGCGCCTGTAGGATCTTCGACCTTTACAGGTTTGGCTGCAGGAACAAATACCTTTTCATCCCAGGTCCTTAAAATAGAGCCTTTTTCTCCGAGTGTCTCAACCAGTATTTCTACACTGTTCAAAATTTCATTCTTTAGAAGTCCGGTCTTTTTTTGCATAAGATCAGCTTCATACTCGTTAAATACAGCTATTTTAGCTCCCATTATGCCTTTTGACAGATCATGGCCGGATAGTCTCGGTATCTGCATGCCCGCATCGAAAAGATAGTCAACACCAAGTTCCTGGCATTCAACAGCCCATTTAATCATAGCCTCCGGCTCTGTAGGAGCTATAATTACAAGAGAAATACCGTTAAGATCCACACCTTTTAATGTAATATCAACATCTCTTTTCATCGCACCGGGATAAAAACCGGTAATCTGGTTATTATTCATATCAGTTGTAATAAAGCATGATGCAGTGTAATCATCATCAAGCACTCTTACATATCTGGTATCAACCCCGTTTTTATTGAGCCATTCCCTGTATTCATTAAAATCCTGACCAACTGTGCCTAAAACGAACGGTTCCAAGCCTAATAGAGCAAGATTGTATGCTATGTTTGGAGCCGTCCCACCCCTCATCTTCTTTAGACTGTTAACAAGAAAGCTTACATTCAGTGAATCAATCCTGTCGGGCAGAATCTGCTCCTTAAAGAATCCGGGAAACTCCATGATGTGATCATACGCTATAGAACCACAAACTAAAACTTTTGACATAATATGTTCCTCCTACTTTTCCTTTACAGCTGTAAGAATGAATATTTTTGTTCTTTCCCCTGCACTTTTTGCCTGTTCATCAACAATGTTAATATTTATATCCTTAAAGCCATTATTTAAAAACCAACTCTTAATTTCGTTAATGTTAAATCCCGGCCATATATCGTGCATTTCCTCTTTTAACTTCGAATTTTTATGCTCACAATAGTCAGCCAGGAAAACCACTCCTCCTGCTTTCAGCAACCTGTTAATCTCTTTAATTGCTGCAACAGGCTGTTCTATATGGTGAAGATACATATTTGCACAAACAAGGTCTGCAGTTTTGTCTTTTACAGCAACATCCTGTCCATCATTTTCAATAGTCTGAATATTTTTTATTCCGCTTGCCTTAGCATTATTTTGGAGTTCTTTTAGCATTTCTGCCGATATGTCAACAGCTATAACCTTATTAACATGCTTTGCAGCTGCCAGTGAAATATATCCATTTCCTGAACCCAAGTCAATGATTGTCATATTTTTTTTAAGTAAGTTGAGATTAATGAGATTATCCTTTATAGATTCATCATAATAACCTTTTCGTATCTCTTCCCAATTGTGCGCAACTTCATTAAAATAATCTCTTGTGTCACTTTCGCTCGCAGAATAAGCCTGAGAATCTCCCGATGACAGCCACTCAATGAGCGCTTTTCTGCTAAACCTCCATTCCCTGCCTATTTTCCTGGCAGGGACTTTTTCTTCCTTAAGAAGCTTAATAAAAGTCTTAACACTTACTCCAAAAAGCTCTGCAGCTTCTTCCATGGTAAGTATCTCTTTTTCCATTTTCTGTACCTCATCAATAAAATCTATTCACATGTAAATTATAAACTAATCAATTATATTTATCAACTTTCATTTACCCTTATATTCATTAATTCCGCACTTATGTTCATTAACAAAAGGCTCTTTATATATAGCTTCGGGACATCGAGTACCCCGTTTTTTTGCCGGATTTCCTTTCAGGAAATACCCCTCCGTAAAAAAATCCCCTTGTATGGGGATTTACGTACTATAATTTTATAATTGATTTGAATAGAGATTTAAGAAACACTATACTGGTGTTTGAAAACTCCTCTTCAATTTTACAGGCTTATTTCAGAAACAAACCGCTTTACGAGTATTGAAAAATTACGTTCTACATCCTTTGCAGTTTTCATAACCTCCTGATGGTTTAGTGGTTGGTCAAGAATGCCTGCAGCCATATTTGTAATACACGATATACCCAGTACATTTATTCCGGCATGTCTTGCTGTTATGACCTCGGGAACGGTAGACATTCCCACCGCATCCGCACCAAGAGAACCAAGAACCCTTATCTCTGCAGGTGTCTCGTACATAGGTCCCTGTGCAAAGGCATAAACACCTTCCTGTAAAACTATTCCTTCAGCTGCAGCAGCTTCACGGCATAATGCCATAAGCTTCCTGCTGTATGCTTCACTCATGTCCGGAAACCTTACTCCAAGCTCCTTAATGTTTTCACCCCTTAAAGGTGAAGGTGCAAACAGGCTGATGTGGTCCTTAATAATCATCAAATCTCCTGGTTTAAAGGCTTTATTGATTCCGCCGGCTGCGTTGGTTACTATCAGATGACTGACTCCAAGAAGCCTTAGCACCCTGACAGCAAAAACTACCTGAGGTATTTCATAACCCTCATAATAATGGAACCTCCCTTTTAATGCCACAACCTTGTTTCCACCAAGTGTACCCGCGACCAGCTTCCCTTCATGTCCTTCAACCGTACTTAATGGAAAATTAGGTATTTCCCTGTAATCAATCATAACGGGATTTTCAATTTCATTAGCCAGAGGCCCAAGACCCGAACCAAGAATAATGGCAATTTCAGGAGAAAAATTGATTCTTCCTTTAATAAATTCAGCTGACTCTTTAAGTCCTTCATACAAGTTACCCATAACACGCCTCCATGTCATAAAGCTTTTATTATTATTACATTAAATGCACAAATTAATCACGTATTACTACTTAAAACCCTCTTTTTATTCCACTCCGAAATAAAAATAATACCAAAAACGATCATAAACACGGCAATCGTTAAGGCGCAATATATAAATACCTGCCGGACCCCCAAATAGTCACTTAACATTCCACCGCCGATATTTCCGATTATTTTGGAAACACCAAGCGTTATCACAGTATTCAGGGTTTGACCTGAGGCTTTAAGCTCCTGAGGTACTTCCCTGTTTATA
>JAAZCB010000174.1 GCA_012513545.1 Clostridiaceae bacterium | reverse complement strand
GGATTATCTGTTGGTTTGCCCAATCTGCAGGTGTTGTGTGGAAATAAAGAAGGAAGAGTTTGACCAGCTCAAGGGTTTAATTGATAGTTCTGACGGAACAGCAAAGGATAACGATATGACCCAGATAGACAGCGTACTATCTGATGCGGGTGCTGTCAGAAGAACAGAAACCCAGCTTAACTTTATCAGACAGATGAAGGAGCTTGAAATGGAGAGGGAGAGAAAAAACAGCTTAAATAATTCGTAAAATTATATGTTTCCAATTATTATTTTGTTTAATATGTATATATAGTTATAATATTCTTGAATTCTATCAGTCAATCCTCCATATCTTTATGGGGGATTAATTATGTGTTACTTTATTATAAATGTTTCCGATATACACTAATATAATTTGAGGTTATATTAGTTCTTTCAAAACAAAGACCAAATAATGTAATATTTACAAAGAACTATTGACATTTTTTTATACATATTTAATTATTTTGTAATCACTTTAGACCTTAAAAGAAATAAAATTATATTATAATTATTAAGTAATTACTTGCAAAAGGGGGACTACATACAATGTCGATGAATAATTTATTGAAAAATAGAAACTTCGTGGTGATTATATCAATTGTTCTGGTATTATCCGTGGTTTCACTCGGACTGTTTGCATTTTCAGGCAAACTGCCGTGGAAAGGCAATACTCAGGTTTCAACTGATCAACCACTTGAAAATCCCTTTACGGACATGAAAATAATCCCATTGGTTCAGGATAGTACAGGAGTTGCTTTAACCTCGGGCTTTAAGGTGCTATTTGATAATGATGCAAGCGAATCGACTGTTAAGGACTCGATTAAAGTTTCTCCTGAAATAGCTTATGATATTAAAAAAACATCCCGTGGTGAATTCCTCTTAAATCCCAAGGAAGAGCTTAAGGCAAACAGCATTTACAGGTTTTCACTGGCGGAAAAATACGAACAAACAAATTCATGGGCATTTCAGACAAAGAAGACCTTCAGAGTTTTAAGGACACTTCCGAGAGATAAATCAATATCAGTTCCACAGAATACCGGTATAGAAATTACCTTCAGTCATGATAAGCCAAAGGATGTGGAAGCCCACTTCGAGATATCTCCAAAAGTAGAGGGAAGGTTTGAGTACCATGGAAAAACAGTAGTTTTTGTACCAAAGGAGCTTCTTAAAAAAGAAGTAATTTATACAGTTAAATTGTCTAAGGGCATTGGTCTTACCGGGAGTGATGAGAAAATACAGGAAGATTTTGTTTTCAGTTTCCAGGTAGAAAGTGAGATAAAGAAGGAGTACAGTTTTTTTTCCTTCAGTGACACACTTTTTAATTTTACCTCCAAAACAGTTCCCGCACTTAATGTAAACGTAAGTGATAAATATAAAAATACCGGAGTTACGGTTGATGTATTTAAATATAACAGTGACCAGGATTTTTATGAAAACGTTATAAAACCTTATGAATATCCGGTGTGGTCTTCTACAAATAAGAGTCAGTTGGATTATGACCTGTCAAAGCTTCAGAAGGTCTCAACCTTCAAAACAAAAATCGAAGAGCATAAAGGCAACTACTGGTATATGAATTTTATCATATTTCCAAGCACTTTGCCTCAGGGACAATATTTGATTAATGTAACCTGTGATAATGGTGAGAAGTATAATACACATATACAGATTAATGATACTGTGGCTTACTTTTCAATTTTAAATAGCAAGGCACTTGTCTGGGTTAATGATACATTAAGTGGAAATCCTGTAAGCGGAGCCAAGGTGGAATTCCAGTCTTCTGTATCGTCAGTAACCGGAGAAGACGGAGTTGCAGTTATTGATGATGAGAAAATTTCACGCGCAAAGGAGGAATACTTATGCTTCAAAATCAGCCGCAGCAACAGCCCGTCCCTGTATACCTTCTGCTATAATAATTCATATTATTATCCGCAAGATACAGAGGAATTCTCATACAATAATTACTGGAGATATCTGTATCTAGATAGAGGAATTTATCTGCCGGATGACACGGTCAGGATATGGGGACTTTTAAAGCCGAGAAACTCTGAGGAAATTCCTTCAAAGGTTGAAGTTCAGCTCTTCCGGTATGATTACTCCTACAACGATTTTATGATTGATGACAGTTATGGAGTTATTGAATCAAAAGAAATTTCCTTGAGTAAATTTGGCACCTATCAGTCAGAGATGAGCTTTAACAACCTGAATTCAGGAATGTATGCCATTAGGCTCAGGTATAATAACAAGATTGTAAGTGAGAATGTGTTTGAAGTAACAAAATACACAAAGCCTGCATATCGAATTGAGCTGGATGCCGGGAAGGGATATACCTTTAATACGGATAAGATAAATGTTGGTGTTAATGCTTCCTTTTTTGAAGGATCACCTGTAGCTAAGCTCGGACTTCAGTATGATTACTTTACAGGTTCGCACCGTGAAGAAAATAAGATTACGTGTGATGATAACGGTAAGTCAAGTATTGAGTTGACTTCCCATAATCCGGATAAATCATGGCGTCCGAATTACCTGTATTTAAACGTAAGAAATAGCAATTCAGAGGAGCAGGAAGTGCGTGCCAACGCAAGCATAGCTGTTTTTCACAGTGACACCATGATTGTGGCAAAAGGGAAGCTTGAGGGGACAAAAGGCGTTGTAGATGTTGAAACAAACCTTATTGATACAGGCAAACTTGATTCACTTTATTACTACTATGATCATGAAGAGTATAAGGGCAGCAGTGTTGACATGGATTTGAAGGCTGATGTATACGAAAACTACTATGAAAAGAAGGAAACCGGAGAGTATTATGATTTTATAAATAAAGTAACTCAAAAAACATACGAGTATTATCATGTTCAAAACAAAATCGGAACAATTGATTTTAGAACTGTTAATGGAAAGGGAAGTTTCAGTTTTGATTACAGTATTGATAAGAAGGTTGATAAATATTATACAGCCGATATATATGGAAAAGATTCCAAAGGACATGAAATTGTTGAAAAAATCCATATATATGACTGGTCATCATACAGTGATGGTTACGACAATGAAAAGTATGCACTTAAAAATCAAAGCGGAAAGGATACATTCAAGACAGGAGAGGCTGTAAAACTTGCTGTAAAGTATAATAAAGAGGAGATACCGGAAGGGTCAAAAGGCAAGGCACTGTTTGTATTACTGAAAAACGGTCTTGTTGAGTATACTCTGTCTGAAAATGCCAGGTATGAGAGAGTATTTGATAAGGAGTGCATACCGAATATCTATTTTAAGGCTCTGTACTTTGACGGTTCCTATATATACGACACAGGAATGCAGCATGCATTTTATGACAGCAGCGAAAGGAAGCTTGATATAAGTGTTGCCGGTGAAAAGGAACAATACCGTCCGGGAGAAACGGTAGATCTGGAGGTTTTAGTAAAGGATTCCGACAATAACCCTTGTGCTGCCGAAGTCAATATCAGTGTCGTGGATGAGGCTTTATTTGCTCTGCGGGACCAGTATGTCGATACTCTTTCGTCGATTTATTCACCTACAATGGATCCGGGTATAATAATTGATTTTGTTTCCCATAAAACGCCTGAGCAGTATTACAATCCAATGGCAGAATGCGGTGAGGGCGGAGATGTTGGAATCAGAACGATATTTAAGGATACTGCGTTTTTTAACAGCATTGTTACCGGAAAAGACGGGAAAGGGAAGATAAGCTTTAAAATCCCTGACAACCTGACCTCGTGGAGGGTAACCTATCAGGGAGTGACCGAAGACCTTAAAGCGGGCAGCGGCAGTATTAACATTACATCAAAGCTTCCATTCTTTACAGATGTTATATTCAACAATACCTTTATGGAAGGAGATAAACCTTTCATTACAATGAGAAGTTACGGAAGCTCTGTTAAAAGTGGTGATCAGGTTAAGTATAGTGTAATTCTCGAGAGCCCTGACGGGCAAAAGAAAACTTTCAACATAGACGGAAAGGTCTTTGAAACAGCAGTAGTCGAGCTTGACAGCTTGAAGGAAGGCAAATACTCTGTAACTGCAAATGCAGTATGCGGTTCATTGAAGGATAGCTTGAAGAAGGATTTCAAGGTCGCAAAGAACGTGCTTGAGGCTTCAAAGACTGGGTATTATAAGCTGGAGAACGGATTGAAGCCTGAGGGAGGAAGTTCCCTTTCTACTCTGGTATTTTACAACAGTGTTTCAACACTGCTTCATGAATCGCTTTACTCACTTTTATATACCTGGGGTCAGAGGGTTGACCAGAGGCTGGCCAGAAAAATATCGGCGGATTATCTGAATAAACTGAACAATGAAGAATTGCCGTTCTACAAAGAAGAGGAATTTGACTTTACCAAGTACCAGCTGGCTGACGGAGGCATAGCACTTTTAAGTTATGACAGCAGTGATCCTGTCCTTACAGCAAGAATATGTGCTATTTGCCCTGAGTTGTTTGATGTTAATGGTCTAAGAGCATATTTATACAACGTACTTGCAAACAGTGAAGCAACACCTGAGGAGGTTTTTTCCTCGTATTACGGTCTGGCTGCCCTTAAAGAGCCTGTTCTGATTGATGCCTACAATCTTCTTACTTCACCTGACTTGAGCGTTAATGAAAGAATATACCTTGCTCTGGCTTTGGCAGAACTGGGCGACTACGATAAGGCCGGCGAAGTTTATAACGGGATAATAAAAGACTATGGAGAAAAAACCGATCCATATTACTTTATTAATACAAAAATGAATAGGGATGAAGTTCTTGAAACTACGGCGCTTTGCTCAATGCTTGCCTTCAAATTGAACAAGGAGGAAAGCCAGGGGATGTTTGGGTATGTTACAAGCAGTAAACCTAAGGAACTTCTTTTAAACCTTGAAAAAATGAGTTATATTAAAAACAGCATTCCTGCTGCGAAGCAAAACGGGAAATTCTCATATACCATAAATGGTGTAAAGAAAGAAGTTACGCTTGATAAGGATAAGCAGTTCAGATTAATGCTTAGAGAGGAAGAACTTGACACGCTTGAGTTTTCAGGTGTTGAAGGTGATATTTCCCTGGTGTCGATTTATACAGGTTCACCAAAGGACATGATGAATTCAGAGGGAAACAGCATTAAGCTTACGCGCGAATACACCGTGAATGGAGAAGCAAAAACAGCCATAAAACAATCGGATCTGGTTAGAATTGTAATCAAGCCTGAAATGGATAAGCTTGCACCTGACGGGTATTATGAAATTACAGATATGCTTCCTGCAGCCCTAAGGTACATTGAGCCATCATATTACGATTACTCTGATGATATAAGGTATCCGTTCGGCGTGGATGGGCAGAAGGTAACCTATGGATTTTACTACACAAAGAATGTAAAAGTACCGACTTTCGTGTGTATGGCAAGAGCTGTCTGTCCGGGTGAATATAACTGTGATAACACATATATCAAGCATTACGACAGCAATTTCTCAGGTTTTTCCGAACGTCAGAAAATTACAGTGAAGAAGTAATAGGAGGAGGCTTATTATGAGTAGAATATTTAGGAGTGTATTGATTATAAATATGATTTTAGTTTTGTTCCTTGCAGGCTGCGGGAAAATTCCAAGCTCTTCGAAGATTTTACCTGTTGAAGCTGCCGGGCTTAATGCAGCAGTGGATAACACAAAGAAAGTTGAGCCTGTATATGTGAAACCTGGTGATGATATCAACGAGGCTGTTAATAAAGTCCAGAACGGAGGGACTATTGTTTTGAAGTCCGGAACATATGATATAAAGGATACGGTTATTATTTCGGAAATGGAAAACGTCACAATAAAAGGCGAGGGCGAAGTGTGGGTAAATCTTGAGGGAATAGACCATCATGTATTTACAGTTAAAAACTCGAAGAGTATAGAATTCCGCAATATAAAAGCACAGCATGTTTTAAAGGATGGAGAAGATAAAAAGGGACCTTTGGAAGATGCGCGTAATGGGAGTGTGGTAGGTGTCCTTGACTGCAGCAAGGTAACATTCAGGAACTGTGAGCTTGTAGGTTGTGGTATTTACGGACTGTTTGCACAGGATACTAATGAGATAGAGATCTCAGGCTGCTATATTCACCACAACTCCTTAAAGGCACTGGGGTTCGAAAACTTAAAAAGCGTAACTAATGTTTTTATTGAAGGCAGCAGAATTGTTAATAACATGGATTATATTGAAAAAATAGGTAATATTAACATATTTGACAAAGGCGACAATATCATAAAAGACAACAGTGAAAAAGGATATAACACAAAATAGACAATTGGAGTTGAATATGAAAAAAATTCTCATATTTGTTTTAGTTCTTATAACAACCCTTTTGTTTGGCTTTAGGCTTGATATTTCTGATGTCGGATCTGAACAGAAGGAATATACACTGTCTCAAAGGATCAAGTGCTTGTACTTTTATCAGGATGAATTTATGACTTCGGTTAATAATGCAAAAGAGGTATCCGGTGTGAAAGGTTTAATTGCAGGTGGTGTGGTGCCGCACCACCTGCTTGCAAGAAATATGATAGCGGATTTCTTTGCTGCCCTGTCCGAACGTAAGCCTGAAACTATTATTATTCTGGCTCCGAATCACAAAAGGATCGGTGAGAAGAAGGTAATTACTTCATTACAGGATTGGGAGACGTATTTTGGGATACTTGAGACGAACGGTGAGCTGGCAGGCAAATTAATAAAGTCAGGGACAGCTGCTTCAAAGTCAACAGTTTTAGAGGAGGATCACTCAATATCTTCCTTAATTCCATACATAAAATATTACATGCCCGACTCAAAGGTTGTTCCGCTGCTATTGCACGGTAACCTCGGACTACCCGATTCTGTGAAGCTTGGCAATTATATCGGAACAATTGCGAAGGACAATAATTGTGTAGTAATTGCGTCTGTAGATTTTTCTCATTATCTGTCAGTCGAAAAAGCTGATATTATGGACAGCATCACTCTAGATGCAATAAAAAGAAGAGATATTCGTGCTATTAGCAAAATGACAAACGATAATCTTGATTCACCTCCTTCCATCATTTCGCTTCTGACAGCAATGGATACCATGGGGGCTGGGGATATGCTGCTTATTGAAAACAACAATTCTGCAAAAATTTCCGGTCAAAGTCCTGACTACACAACAAGTTATTTTACCATGTTGTTAAGTCAAACCGATTCGAGTATGAAATCAGAAGAAGACCTCCTAATTCGATAAAAATTTATTGAAAAACGATAAATACATATTGATAAATAATAAATACTGTTGTATACTATTCTTATAACACAGTATTTTTTTATGCTCTGTTTATCACTGCGCTAATTACTAACGGGAGGTTGTATCATGGCGGTTATCGATGAAAAGGGCTTAACCGGAGTTGTAAAACGTTTTATAGACCTTGTTTTTCTGGGAGGGGCAGGTATTATGCTCGCACTTCCGTTTTTATTGAAATGGGCTTTTACCAAGAAGTTTGCAGATGATGAAAATTATTATTTCCTTGTTGTCTTTTTCTACTTTACCGGTTTCTTTGCTCTTGTTATTGTGTATGAATTAAGGAATATTTTTAAGGCACTAAACAAAAGAAACCCGTTTATTATGGAAAATGTCAAAAGTCTCAAACGTATTGCCTATGCTTCTTTCATTATCGCATTTGCATACTTTGTAAAAATAATATTTTTCATATCCATCCTTACAGTAGTAATGTCCATGCTGTTCATAATCATAGGACTATTTTCAATAATATTGTCGGAAGTCTTCCACCAGGCTGTTATAGTCAAGGAAGAAAACGACCTGACAATATAGAGGAGGCTTTCGATGGCTATAATAGTAAATCTCGATGTAATGATGGCAAAAAGAAAAATGAGC
>JAAZCB010000017.1 GCA_012513545.1 Clostridiaceae bacterium | reverse complement strand
CCAAATGGTTTCGGGAACTGGAAAATTTGAAAGAACTGGCCTAGGATCAAGGAAAGAAGTAAGAGAAGCAGCAAATACTGCCTTTAGATATTTTACCTCTAACCATAAAAGCATAAGTGCCTCAATCAGTACAAAAACGAAAGACTATTTGATGCATGCCACTGATTTACAGGGAATCGGCATGACAACTGAATTAGCCCTGGCAGAATTTATCGGCATTTGCTCTGCAGCAATGGAGAAACCAGCCCTGGAAAGTTTAGCGATTCTGGGTAATATAACGGTGTCTGGAACGATTAGCAAGATATCTGATTTTGCGAATGCAATCCAAGTGTGCGTAGATGCCGGAGCAAAAAGAGTTTTGATTCCGGCTGCATCTGTTAATGATTTACAAACGATCCCCGCAGAGTTGCTGGTAAAGGTTCAGCCAATCTTCTATTCTGATGCAATTGATGCAGTATTTAAAGCCTTGGGGGCAGTGTAAATTTTAATGCAAGATTAATGCAATTAAAGTATGATAAACATAGAGATGTATTAAAGGAGGTGTGCGAAAAAATGGCAACTGCTGAGCAGATAAAAGCATTGATCAGAACTCATTTGAATGATAACTCAGATCAATTTATTACAGTAGCTCTTCAAGTAGCAGCACATGAAGCACGCCAGGGTCATACTGAGATGGCGCATGAGATTCGCCAAATTGTTGATAAAGCAAGATTGAGACCAAATGTTATTGCTAAATTTCCCAATGAAATAAATGGACTAATATATACTGAAGAGCCGCAGATACCTTTAAGCGCATTGGTTCTTAGTGAAGATTTAAAGGGCAGGATTGAACGTATCATAATTGAATACCGCCAACAGAATAAACTTAAGAGCCATGGTTTAAGTCATCGCCGTAAGATTCTACTTACTGGTGCACCGGGCACGGGTAAAACAATGACAGCGAAAGTACTTGCTACTGAACTTAAACAATCACTCCATTTAGTTCAAATTGACCGCTTGGTTACTAAATTTATGGGTGAGACTAGTGCAAAGCTGCGGCAAATATTTGATATGATGCGGATAGTTCCTGGAGTATATCTGTTTGATGAATTTGATGCAATTGGCAGCGAACGAAGTCTCGAAAATGATGTGGGGGAAATGCGCAGAGTTTTAACTTCATTTCTTCAATTCATTGAGAATGATAACTCAGATAATCTTATTATAGCTGCCACGAATAATTTGCGGCTATTAGACAGGGCGCTATTCAGACGTTTTGATGATGTACTGAATTATGAGCTTCCTGAAGAAAATGAGAGAGCTCAATTAATTGCGAATTTACTTGGAACCTTTATTGACAATAGGTTTCCGATTTCTAAAGCGGTAAATGCAGCTTCAGGCCTAAGCCATGCAGAAATTGACAGGGCTTGTATGGATGCTATGAAAGCAGCTGTAATTACAAATAAAAATCGCGTTACTATTAATAATCTGATTATGGTTTTAACCGAACGGCATACAGCATATCAAGGGGAGGGATAATATAAGTTGGCGATAAATAAATACCGCCACATATTTCTAAAAGAAGCACCTGACACAACTCAATTCTCAACTCCTTTAACTGGTGGCACTAAGATTCCTATACCATATAAAGATCCGTCCTATCAAAGTTCAAAACTTTTTGAAAGATTTAATGAAGCATGGAAGTCTGCTGAAGATGAGCAGGCCGTTATTCAACATGCCAGGAATGGTGTTTATGTTGAGTTTATAAGTGACCCGGGATCGCAGTTGGTAACGAAGAGCCTTGAGGACATGAAATCAAAGAAGATTCGTTTATTAAATGTGCGAACTGAACAAATGGAAGATGAAACGGTCACTTTCGCAACTGTATATGTGGCACATGATATGAAAAGATAT
>JAAZCB010000173.1 GCA_012513545.1 Clostridiaceae bacterium | reverse complement strand
CGACTGGGTCCAGGACCAGTACCTGACTGATAAAAATGTAAAGATCACCAAGATGGAGATATAGGTGCATAATTAATAAAACAAATAATTATAAAATAATAGATGATCCGTCATATTATGAGTTCTTACCATGGGACACCAGAATTTGTATAATGAGAATTGGATCTGCTCAAGTCGCAGTATTAATAAAAGGAGTCAACACAAAGATGGCAGGCATTCGAATCGCTGAGATACTACAAAATGAATATAGTGATTTCCTCGAATTCTGCTTGAAAGCTGACAAGAAGTATACAAGTGAGCTCGTTAGAGCTGACTATGTTGCTTTTCGCTCACAATATGGTATTTCACATGAACAAATAGCGCAGCTCCGGAGATTAATTGAATCTTATGAGATAACACCTGATGTTGCACATTTAGCAAACCATGATAGCGTAGTTCTAAAAACCTCAGATATTGATGACGATAAGTATTGTGCGGGTGATAATGTACCCTCAATAAATTACAGCGCTTTTCCCGAAACATCAGAGGATACAGATGGTAATTCAGATTTTCAACAAGTTGATGATATTGAGATGGACCTTGGGATAAATAGCACCCTCATAGCCAAAAGATTTAACTACGAATCCGAATTACCTCTATATCGGTTTTTCTCAGTTAGTTATGAACCATTTATCAATATGCCTTTACTGGAATCAGATATTGGAGTCAGAGCCTATAACAGCCTTCGTACAGGGAGAAAGAATGACGGTTCTATAGTCTCATGCAAAACAATCGGAGACGTGTTGCAGCTTTCGCCACTTCAGCTATCTAACTATAAAAACATAGGAAGGCTTTCGATAGAGCGTATCATTTCCGCGTTAGGCCTGATAGTGAATTCTGAAAACGGCAAACACGACATGGAGTGTTACACAACAAATCTGCCTGTTAGTGCTGACTGTAAGAAGCAAGTGTTAGCCATGTTACATGACGAAAGCTATGACACATCAAATTTTAACGATACTGAAATAGCTGCGTTTTCGGAATATATGTCCGTTTATGAGATTTTAGGAAAAGAGATGGCCCTTGCTGCAGCAAACGGGAGCCAAGCTATAGCCGACGTCATGCAGATGTTTCGGGACTTTTATAAGGAACCGCTCAAACTGTACGAGCGAAAAGTGAGGTTTGACCGGGCTGTATGTTCATTACCGATAGAAATTAAAAAACTACCGGTTGAACCCTTTGTTTTTGCTTATCAAGCAAGCGTAGATACGAATAAAAGCGGCTTTAATATTTCGCTGGATTCGGAAGCAACTGTTTTGGACTTTGTCCATGCAATTCGGAGAAATGTCGAAGATACTGAAGCAGCTTTGAATTATGCAATACCATTTGTTAAATGGTTAAAATTTGATGTGACCACGCTATGCCAGCCAATGAGAGACTGCTTAAAAAAACAACGCGATAATTATCAGTTTGTATTTGAGCAAAGGATGCTGGGTCAAAAGCTTGAAGCGGTTGGCAGTATTATGGGTGTGACGCGGGAACGCATTCGACAAATTGAAAAAAAGGTCGCGCGATTAATAAAGCATTCATACGACGCTCAAAAAAAAGACCATGATATTCTCGCGACAATCTATGCTTTACGCGGTGGGGATACTGTACTTCGCTATGATGAGATTGCCGCACAAGTCGGCGATGCTGATGCTCAAATGATTTGGTATCTGGCAAAGAAAGACCTTATAAATTGCAAGACTTATCATTTTTCACACCAGTCAAATGCCGTTATTTTTGGCAATGAATTGGAGCATGTCGCCATGTCATCGCTTCTTGCTGAGCTACCTGCGTTTATCGAAAGATCGGAAATGCCGCATTATGTTGCTGAGCTCGTAGAAAAGCATGGAGTTGCGGAAGAATTACTGCGCATACAATTGCGGTCGACATACAAGCGTGACGGTATGTTTTATCACCGTGGAAGGCTAACAGTAGTCTTCATGTGCGATTATATTTTGCGTACCAGATTTCCTAATGGATATAAAGTTGCTGACGAATCAGATCAACAACGCTTTTTATCATACATCTCTGAAGTCTTCGAGCAAAAACGT
>JAAZCB010000172.1 GCA_012513545.1 Clostridiaceae bacterium | reverse complement strand
TTATCACCCAGTTGAACAATTCTTTCTGTGACCTTGGCAATTTCATCCTTATCAAGATGTATACCCAGCTCTTCGAGATTTTTCAATATATTAGCTTTACCCGAAGCCTTTCCCAGAGCATATTTTCTCGATCGTCCAAATCTTTCAGGCATAAGTTTGTTATAATAAAGGTTTGCTTTATTATCGCCATCAGCATGAACTCCGCTGGTCTGAGTAAAAACACTCTCTCCGATTATCGGCTTATTGGCAGGAATCCTTATTCCGGAAAACGCCTCAACCAGCTTGCTTATTTTATTTAACCTGGTCTCATCGACATATATCTCCGCATCACTGCAGTGATCGGCTAATACTCCTACTATGCTTGAAAGCGTGGCATTGCCTGTCCTCTCTCCAAGTCCGTTTACAGTGGTATGAATTCCCGATACTCCTGCCTTAACTGCCATAAGGGTATTAGCTACAGCTAGATCGTAATCATTGTGTGCATGAAAATCAAATCTGACTCCCGGGTACTTGCCGGTCATAACAGCACAAAATTCATATGTTTCGTAAGGAGTTAATATGCCTAAAGTATCAGACAGCATAATTCTTTCAATTTTTAGTTGGGTTAGGAATTCCACAAGCCCGAATACATAATCCCGGGAGTTCTTAATGCCGTTTGACCAGTCTTCAAGATACACATTCACTATAAGCCCCTTTTCCCTGGCGTAAGATACTACATTCTTAATATCTTCCATGTGCTGCTCAGGACTCTTTTTCAGCTGGTTTGTTACATGAATAAGAGAACCTTTACAAAGCAGATTTAGAGCCATTGCTCCTGCTTCCAAAATCCAGTCGACAGATATTTTGCCATCAACAAATCCCAATACTTCAACCCTGTCAAGGAAATTCCTTTTCCCGGCCCATTCGGTTATCATTTTTACAGATTCCATTTCACCTTTTGATACCCGTGCTGATGCTACCTCTATCCTGTCTACCTTGACTTCTTCAAGCAATATTCTTGCAATATTATACTTCTCGCTCTCCTTAAAGGCAACACCGGGAGTCTGTTCGCCGTCTCTTAATGTGGTGTCCATTATTTCAATTCTCATACTATAAACCTCCGTACAATAAATTTTTATAAATGCAGTTGATATAATATATGAAAATAAAAAAACCTTCGTCCCTATAACAGGACGAAAGTTATGCTTCCGCTACCACCTGATACAACATACCAACATATGCGTTCCCATTAACGATGGAAAAACGTCAGAACCTACTCTAAAAAATATTTCGGCCTGCAACTCCGGAGTGATATTCAATATTCCTCTGCCTTGTCTGGGCTCACACTATCCCCAAATCGCTGTCCGCTTCAAAGAATATTTACTGTCTCCATCATCGTCTTTAAATTTAATTATCTAATATTATATTCTCTTTATCAGCTATTGTAAAGTATTTTTAGGAAAAATTGTCTTTAGTTTGTGATAATTTCACCCTTAAGATTATCGAAAGTCTAGTGATAAAGATGGACGAGCCTTTGTTACAACACCGTCTACTAAAAAATATTACGCACTTTACTAAAATTAAATAAAGCCTTCAAGATACTTATATCAGTACTTTGAAGGATTATTACCTTTATCAACTGTCAAACTCGGGATTATATAATAAATAAAGTGGATTATACAATAATATGCTGTTTTGTGTCAAGAAATCTCAATATATAATTTATGCCTTAAAACATATAGAGCCTGTGGCATAAAATTTAAAAATCGATATTGACAAATAACTATTTTTGTGATATACTATATTTTTATTTAACTGTTAGTAATATTCCATAAATATGCAAAATAACGTGAAAATTCTAGCTGTCTAAAGCTATTTCATTTTAATCGTATTTGTGTTAATCCTTACATTCCTGTTATTATTTAGACAAATTTAATTGTGACTGGGGTGTTTTTTATGAATGAAAATACTGCAAGCGTTACGTCAATGGTTACCGCTTTTTCACGTGTATACCACTCTTTGAACGATAGTCCAAAAATATTCGATGATTTTTTAGCTGTTAAGTTGTTTTCAAATGAAGAATTTACATTCTTCTCGGAAAAGCTCGCAGATTCGTTAAAGTTTCTGAATCCTGCTGAGGCTGCTGCATGTAAGGACCATGAAGCCGCTTTGAAATGTGTTATGAGATACAATGCACCAACTACCCTAAGCCGTTCACGTTATACCGAAGATTTACTCGAAAATTGTATTAGAAATGGAATAAGCCAATACATAATTCTCGGTGCCGGACTTGATACTTTCGCTTACCGTAGGCCGGATTTCAAAGAAAAGTTACAGGTGTTTGAAGTTGATCATCCTGCAACCCAGGATAATAAAAAGGAACGCTTAAAGATGTTGGAAATTGAAAAACCTTCAAACCTGCACTTTATACCTATGGATTTTAACAAAATGGATCTGTCGCAAGCACTTATGTCCTCACCATATGACCCATCAAAGAAAACCTTTATAAGCTGGCTTGGTGTTACCTTTTACCTTGAGCAGGATGTTGTTCTTAACACTTTCAGCTGTATTTCGCGACTAATTGCCCCTGGGAGTTGCCTTGTTTTTGACTATATGAATCAAAATGCATTCAGACCCGGCAATTCTTCAGAAGGATCTTTAAAAATGAGGGAAATAGTAAAAAGAGCAGGCGAGCCCATGAAGTCAGGTTTTGATCCTTCCACTCTTGCTGTTGAGCTTGAGAAAACCGGATTGGAGTTAAAGGAAACCATAGGTCCTGATGAGATTGAGAAACTCTACTTTCTAGGGCGAAACGATGGATATCACGCCTCTGAAAATATCCATTTTGCTTTTGTAAAAGTAAAATAAGTAAAGTTTATTTGACAAAATCAGCCATACCCATACAGCGAAACAAATAATTAAAAAAAAGTAATTTGACTGTAACTTTATAATAATCTTACCTCTGGTATAATATAACTATAAGTTAATTATATCAGGGGGGGTAGTAATATGAAAAAAATAATCTTACTTATTGCAGCAATTTTAACCGTTCCTGTTTCTGCATATGCAGGCGAAGAAGCCTTTAAGCTCTTAAAGGCCGGGTATACTGTCGTAGTAGACGGAAAGGAAATGAGAAGCGATTTGCCGATACTAAATTACAACGGAAATACATATATTCCCTTAAGAAATGTGTCTGAATCTTTGGGAGCCAATGTCGTCTGGGAAAAAGAAAACAATAAAGTCAGCATAACTTCTCCGGATTTTGATGAAAACCTGATTGAATTAGTTAAGACAATTCCTGAGCAAATTGAAATTAATGATCACAAATTTACCCTTAAGACAAAAATCTGGCGTGATAATATGCCTGTTGGAGAATTCTATAAAGATCTGCTCAATGAAGGTACAGATTTGATGCTTGTACAGGATAACGGACAAAGCTTTTCGGAGCAGCTTTCAATCGAAAAAGTATGGTTAATTAATAATGATATTGTATGGAAACCGGATTTTATGAGCAGCGGCACAATTATTAAGGAAGATGAAAACACAATAATGATGCTGCACTCTCCAGAGTTTCCTCCAGTTAATGACAGCAAAACAACATTTGATGTTATTGTAAAAATTAAAGATAATAATAATAATGTTTATCTGCTAAAAGCTGCTGATCAAGCTGCAATCCAAGCGTCATAGCTTTTAAATGCACTTTCAAAACATAAAACATATAGTGCCCCGTATTTCAGAAATTAATTCTATTGCGGGGCACTATATAATTTAGTGCTTACATCAGCGATTGAGGTGTTTACATATCTATCCAAACCTCTTTGTTAAATAAGAAGCGGTATAATTCTTGTCCATTTGCTGTGCCTTAATGAGGTTTTGGTGAAACTTTTCAAGAATATCAAAAGAAAAGCCGCTGGTTTTCCATTCTTCATACATAATGCCAAAGCCCAAGGCAGTCCACAATCCGGCATGAAAGAAACACAGGGACGGTTCTCATGTTTCATTTTACGAAACAGGGGGAAACAGGGGGACGGTTCTCGCGTTTCATTTTACCCTGTTAACCAAACTTATGGGAATCCCAGTTACCCGTGAAACCTGTCTTTGAGACACACCCTCTACTGCCTTTATTCTTCCAATAATTAAATCTCTTTGCAATTTCGGGAGGCTCTTTATTGCTGCTATATCAAATTCACCAATAACTTTCTTAATCTCTTCCCTTGCTTCCTTATCTGTTAGTCTGTGTTTATTCTCATCGTCAAGGAAATTGTCCTCATTTTCCATGTCATTGTATTCAATGAACCTTTTTATTTGCAGCTTTTTGTCTTCTGAAAACATACCAAGTATTAATCCACTATCTATTAATAATGGCGGATAATAATTATAACCGTAATACCCCTGGCAGCTGCTCCATTTCCATTCTTCAGGTTTACTTACAATACCTGCTTTGACCGGATTTTGGTGAATATACCTGATTACAGCCATCAAAGCTTCATCGCTTTCTATACTCTCACTTCTATATCTATCCTGGAATAAATGACCTGTTGTTTTGTATTTCCAGTTATAGAACCACACATAACTCACTCCTATGCGCTTCATTGTTAAAGACAACTCCTCATTGCCTTCCTGCAACAACAGGTGTACATGGTTGCCCATAAGGCACCAACCATAAACACTTATTTCACTTTTGTCCTTATATCTATTGAGTGTCTCAAGAAATCTAGTATTGTCCTCGTCATCATGAAATATTTCCTGTCTGTTTGCACCTCTTAACATTACGTGATATATTCCACTATTACTTTTCTGTCTTGCTATTCTTGGCATTTTATTCACTCGCATTCATATTTTTCTTTAGTATACTATATAACAAGGAGTGAAACAAGAGAACCGTCCCTTCATTTCACTTGGTCCGTCCCTGCATTTCACTTGATTTCCTTTACGTTTTTGTTCTTGTAGCTTTTAAACAATGCCATTATGCTGTATATAATTGGACTTGATGCCGCAACAATGGGATTACTCAAAGCAGGCATTATCCCAAACTGCTCCGCACCATCATCAACCATATAGGTCCAGGTTGCTGACGGGCTTTTCAGGCCTTCCTTCTCCATATCTATTCCACCCGCCTTTATATCAGCCGTTCCTAAAGTCTCAACCACGCTGTCATCTATATTCTTCAGAAGGTCCTCAAACGCCTTTACAGCAATTATATTAAACTCATCCAAGGGCACCTTGCCACCAAGGTTATATAGATGAATGCTTTCCCTGACATAAGATATATATGAGAGGTATTCAGCCCAGCAGCGGTTTATATGGTATAATTTTACCCTTCTCTCTGCTTCAGCCGGACCTTTGGGACCAATAGTCCCGA
>JAAZCB010000171.1 GCA_012513545.1 Clostridiaceae bacterium | reverse complement strand
GTCCATGGTGAGAGCTTGTTGAAGGAATTGCCCTACTTATAAAAATCAACACAGGATTCAAGTTAAACAGGGACTTTTTAAGCCCCTGTTTTCATTTTATTAAGGGCCCTTTCCCGAAGCTTTTTATTTATTTTCCAAAAGCCTTAATATAGATTTCCTCAAGCTCTTTAACCAGCGGAAGTCTTGGGTTTGCTGTAGTACACTGGTCTTCAAAGGCTTTATCCGCAAGTTCGGGCACTTTCGCCATAAACTGGTTCCTGTCAACTTTACACTCGGCAATGCTCATAGGAATGTTGACCTCCTTCATCAAATCCCTTACCGCCTTCACAAGACTCTTTACACCTTCCTCAGCAGTAGAAGCAGGAAGTCCCAGTGCTTTTGCTATTTCTGCATACCTCTGGTCTGCAATAAAAGTCTCGTATTTGGGAAAAGAAACAAACTTGGTAGGCTTTTGTGCATTGTACTCAATTACATGGGGCAGTAAAACTGCATTGGCCCTTCCGTGCGGAATGTGGAATTCACCTCCGAGTTTGTGTGCAAGACTGTGGTTGATCCCGAGAAAGGCATTTGTAAAGGCCATACCTGCTATACAGGAAGCGTTGTGCATTTTTTCCCTTGCCAGTCTGTCATTTCCGTTTTTATATGCCTTCGGCAGGTATTCGAATACCAGTTGGATAGCCTTTATTGCGAGCCCATCGGTAAAATCGGAGGCCAATACGGATACATAGGCTTCAACAGCATGTGTCAATACATCCATACCTGTGTCTGCAGTTACAGCGGGGGGAACTGACATTACAAAGTCAGGATCGATTATTGCTACATCGGGTGTCAGTTCATAATCCGCAAGCGGATATTTAACATTTTTGGCCTTATCTGTAATAACCGCAAAGGAAGTAACCTCCGAACCCGTCCCTGAAGTTGTCGGTATTGCCACAAACTTGCTCTTTTTGCCCAGTTTGGGGAACTTATATATCCTTTTTCTTATATCCATGAACTTCAACCTGAGGGAGTTGAAATCGGCGTCAGGGTTTTCATAGAAAAGCCACATTCCTTTTGCTGCATCAATTGCCGAGCCGCCTCCTAAAGCTATAATGACATCCGGAGCAAACTTGTTCATAAGGTCACAGCCTTTCAGCACTGTATCAACAGACGGATCAGGCTCAACCTCTGAAAAAATCTCGCAGTGCACATATCTTTGCCTTTTTCTTAAATAGTACAGAACCTTTTCAACATATCCCATCTTAATCATTAAGGGGTCGGTAACAATAAAGGCCTTTGTTATGTCCGGCATTTTTTCCAGGTACTGAGTGGAATCAAACTGGAAATAGATCTTTTCAGGTATCTTGAACCACTGCATATTCACACGTCTCCTTGCAACCCTTTTTTTATTTATCAGATTTACTGCAGATACATTTGCGGTGGTTGAATTCCTTCCAAAAGAGCCGCAGCCCAATGTGAGAGAAGGCATATTTGTATTGTAAATATCTCCAATGGCACCATGGGTTGAAGGAGAATTTATAATCAGCCTGCCTGCCTTAATTCTTCTGGAAAACTCGCCTATAACCTTTTCATTCTCTGAGTGAATAACGGCTGAGTGTCCAAGACCACCGAATTCAACCATCTCTTCGGCTCTCTCTATTCCCTTTTCAGCTCCGTCCACAACATAGTAGGCAAGGATCGGGCTTAATTTTTCCCTGGACAACGGGTATTTTGGTCCTACTCCTTCTAATTTAGCAACAAGTATTTTCGTATCCTCAGGCACTTCAAAACCGGCTAATTTCGCAATCTTATACGGAGGCTGCCCTACCACTGCCGGGCTCATTGCGCATTTCACCTCATCGATAGCTGTTTTCTCAAGCTTGCCAGTTTCATCCTTATTCAGAAAATAGCACTTGTTTTCCTTCATAAACTGCTCAAACTCTTTGCTGATGTCCCTGTCAACAATAACAGCCTGTTCTGATGCACATATCATACCGTTATCAAAGGTTTTAGACATTATCAGGTCTGTTACCGCTCTCTTTACATTTGCAGTCTTTTCAATGTAACAGGGCACATTCCCCGGTCCTACACCAAGTGCAGGCTTTCCTGTACTGTAAGCCGACTGTACCATTCCTGCTCCTCCGGTTGCAAGAATTAAGGCAACACCGGGATGTCCCATAAGCAATTGAGTTGCACTTACCGAGGGATCTTCTACCCATTGGATGCAGTTTTCAGGTGCTCCGGCTTCAATTGCCGCATTCTTTACTATTCTTGCCGCTTCTGCACTGCACTTCTGAGCTGAGGGATGAAACGCAAATATGACGGGATTTCTTGTCTTCATGGCTATTATTGCCTTAAACAATGTAGTAGATGTGGGATTTGTCACGGGAGTAATTGCCGCAACCACTCCTACAGGCTCAGCTACCTCTTCATAGTCTTCAAACTCGTTTTCACTTATTACTCCTACTGTTCTATCATACTTTATACTGTGGTATATGTACTCTGTTGAAAATATATTCTTAATTATCTTGTCCTCGTAAACACCCTTGCCAGTCTCTTCAATCGCCATTTTAGCCAGTTTCATATGCTGATCAAGTCCGGCCATAGCCATTTCCTTTACTATGTTATCAACTGTTTGCTGATCAAGCTCCATAAACTTGTCAAGTGCTTCCTGTGCTTTTAATACAAGACCATCGATCATTTTTTTAGGATCAGTCTGCCTATTTTCATCTTTTTTTGCTTCTTCATTTTTAATATTTTTATCTGCCATAATAAAAACCCCCTCGTTTTTCAAGTCTACATTTATTTAAAACGGACTCAATGCCGCATCATTGTTAAATTGTTAATTATTTAACAATATCATTATACGACATTGTTATTTTTTTGTCAATATCCTTCGCTATTTTTTTGATTCACTATAAAAATCCTGATTGAAGATTGTTTATACCAATATAAAAGATATGAGTAGTGTAGATTATGCTTGATATTAATTTATCATAATGTTATTATTTATAGTAAGTTTTTTTACGATAAGTATTTAAGTATTGTATTCAGATTTCCACCCTTCCTTGTTCTTTATGGGTGCTAATTCTATAAAAGCAATAAAAATGAAATAATAAAGTGTACTCAGTATACACATGATATGTAATAAAAGCAACGTAATTTGAGCAACTAAACCTACAAGGTGGTGATCAGGTGTCAATTGATTTGTTAAGGTCAATAAAGCAAACGGAAGAAGAGGCTGAGACGCTCAAAAAGCAGGCTCTTGAGGATTCGCGTCAAATTTTGTCTGAAGCCAGCAACCAATCATATAAGTTGCTTGAGCAGGCCGTAGAAGACGCTGAGAAAGATGCTTCGAAAATTATAAAAGACGCCGAAAAGGAAGCTTCTATTGAGATTGAAAAGCTTAAAGACATAGTATCAGAAGAGTGCGAAGTCATAAAAGCTCATGCCGGAAAGAAACTCGACAGAGCTGTAGATGTCATTATAGGAAGGATTGTGAACCTTTATGGCAATAGTTAAAATGGATAAACTCACTCTTATAGGTCTTGAAGCAGATAAGGAGCGCATTCTTGAAAGCCTGATGAAAATGGGCGTTGTTGAGGTAATAGATTCTTCTGAAAAAATCTCATCGGACGAATGGAAGGATCTTGTAGTCTGTGATGGGGAACTTGAGGAAGTTTCAGGGTTTGATGAAAAAATCTCAAGAGTTAAGTCCGCAATAGACTATCTTGCCAAATATGACAAGAGAAAAAAAGGTATGTTCTCCTTCAAACGGAGTATAAGCGTCAGCGAATACAGCCTTATCCTGCAGAATCTGGATAAGCTCTGGTCCGTTACAGACCAACTCCATGAGCTTGATACCAAGCTTACAGCTTTAAAATCGGATAAAAATAAATTCTCAAACCTGATTATAAGTCTTAAGCCGTGGAATAAATTAAGCATCCCTTTTAATGTAACATCAACCAGTACTACTACCATTACAATAGGAACTGTTCCTGATGCATCAGACACAGAGCTGCTCAAGAGTACAATGTATGAACTGGTTCCGGAAAGCTATATTGAAATTGTAAACGAAGACAGGGATCAGAGCTATATTCTTGTTATATATTACTCTTCACGGGAAGAGGATGTCCTTAAAATACTGAAGGAATATGGTTTTTCCAAGACTTCCTTTAAAGAACTTGAAGGGACTGCTGCAGTAAATATAAGTAATGCAACTAAAGAAATAGAAAAAATTGAAAAAACAATCCAGTCAACTGAGGAGAAAATTGCTTCATTTGTGAATTTCAAAGAAGAGCTTGAAGTCCTTTATGACCATCTTGTTACAGAAAGAGACAGAAAAAAAATCCGTTCAAGTCTTTTAAAAACAAGTAATGTATTCATGCTTGAAGGCTGGATACCCGAGGAGCTTGGTGAACGCGTAAAAAGTCGGCTCCTGAATCTTACAGAATGCGTTGTTGATATAAAGAAGCCTGAAAAAGATGAGAACTTTCCTATTCTTCTCAGGAACAACGCCCTTGTGCAGCCTTTTGAAATTGTAACTGAAATGTACAGCTTACCCAGTTCAAATGGAATTGACCCAAATGTATTTATGGCACCATTTTTCTTTGCTTTCTTCGGTCTTATGGTAAGTGATGCAGGTTACGGTCTTGTTATGTCAATTACAACGGGAATACTACTGTTAAAATACAGGTTCGAAGGCACTCTTTCAAAGCTTCTCAGGCTTATATTCCTGGGTGGTATTTCAACAGCAATATGGGGTGCTTTATTCGGAGGCTGGTTTGGAAATATTTTTGATATATTAACAGGAAAAGAGGGCTTTATATCCCCCATCTGGTTCAACCCTCTGAATGATCCTATGAGACTGCTCTTGTGGTCTATGATTTTCGGAGCCATACACCTTTTTACAGGAATGGCAGTAAAAATGTACATGCTCATAAGGGATGGGAAAGTCTGGGATGCAATCTTTGATATCGGTTCGTGGTACATTCTGCTTATTGGACTTCCCCTTATTGTACTTGGAGGAACATATTCGACCATAGGCAAATACATGGCCATAGCAGGTGCAGTACTTCTGGTGCTTACCCAGGGAAGGTCAGAGAAAAACATCCTAAAAAAACTCATGAGCGGAGTACTGAGCTTGTATAATGTAACCGCTTATCTCAGTGATGTACTGTCCTACTCGAGACTTCTGGCACTAGGTCTTGCCACCGGAGTTATAGCAATGGTAGTTAATACGGTTGGAAGCCTTTTCGGGTTCAGTATTCTAAGCATAATACTGTTCATTATAGTATTTATATTCGGTCATATATTTAATATTGCAATAAATGTTCTTGGAGCTTATGTACACGCAAGCCGACTTCAATACGTTGAATTCTTCAGTAAGTTTTATGAAAGCGGCGGTAAAATGTTTAATCCTTTTAAAAGAAATTCCAAATATATAAACATAAAAGACAAGGAGGCAATATAATTATGGATTGGATGTCTGTGTTATTAAATGGTAATACTCTTGCTCTTGCAGGTGCGGCTTTGGCGGTTATTCTGGGAGGAATTGGCTCAGCTAAAGGTGTTGGTCTGGTGGGTGAAGCTGCTGCCGGTCTGGTTACCGAGGAGCCGGGAAAATTCGGTCAAGCATTGCTTTTGCAGGCACTTCCCGGTACACAGGGAATTTATGGTCTTCTGACCGCGTTTGTTATCTTCATGAGAGTAGGTGTTGTCGGCGGGGCTGAGGTTAATCTTACAACACAGCAGGGATTCATGTTTCTCGCTGCTGCATTGCCTATAGCTTTTGTAGGTCTGTTCTCAGCAATATCCCAGGGAAGAGCTGCTGCTGCAGGTGTAGGCATTATTGCAAAAAGGCCGGAAGAGCTGGCAAAGGCAATCACCTTTGCAGCCATGGTTGAAACCTATGCCGTATTGGCACTGCTTGCATCAATATTAATGGTATTCGGTATTAAAATATAAAGAGGGAGTGACTCCATATGTCAGGAGCAGATAAATTAAAAGACAAAATAATGGAGGAAGCACGCCTTCAGGCAGAAGCAATCCTTAAGAAAGCTGAAGATGAAGCTGCCGGCTTAATTGATGCGGCAGAAAAAGAAGCTGCAGCTAAACGAAAAGAAATTATAGAAAAAGCGAAGTCGGAAGCAGTCGAGGTAAAAAAAAGGCTTATAGCTGTTTCTGAACTCGAGTCCAGAAAGCTAAAGCTTAAAGCAAAGCAGGAAATGGTTGACGAGGCTTTTAGCAAAGCCCTCGACAAGCTTGGTAATTTACCGCTTGTGGAGTATCAGACCATACTTTCGGAAATGATTGTAAACTCGGTCTCAAGCGGAAATGAAGAAATAATCCTGCGTCCTTCTGACAGGACTAAACTTTCCCAGGATTTTATAGAGGATATTAATAAAAAGCTGGCGGCTAAAGGTATTAAAGGTAGTGTTAAACTATCGGAAGAATCCAGGGACATTAAAAGCGGCTTTATATTAAAATCCGGTGATATAGAAATCAACAACTCCTTCGAGGCAATAATAAGGATGGATCGCGATGAAATAGAGCCGGACGTAATTAAAATGCTGTTTTGATTCTGATTGACTCATTCCTTACTAAAAGGAGGAAATCCGGATTGACGAAAGATTTAAAAAAGAGCGGAACTCAATACGCATATGCTGTTTCAAGAATAAGAGCAATTGAAAAAAAACTTCTCGATAGCGTTAAGCTTGACAGAATGGTGGATGCCAAAAATTCCCAGGAAGCATTAAAAGTGCTTCAGGAGGCTGATTACGGCAGCCCGTCTTCTGATTTCGAGAATATCTGGCAGTATGAAAACCTGCTTAAGGAGGAACATAAAAAGTCCTATAACCTCCTTAGGGAAATTGCGCCCGAACCTGATATATTCGACCTTTTTCTGCTATCTAACGACTATCACAACATAAAAGTGATATTAAAAGCTGAATTCTCAGGTCAGAAGGAAAACAACATCCTTATTGAATCAGGCTCAATTCCTGTCGAGAGGCTTAAAGCAATGATTACTGACCGAAATATTTCCGGCATGCCGGAAATAATGAAAAAAGCGGTTGAAGAATGTATTGACAATTTCGGCAGGACGTCAGATCCTCAGGCTGTTGACCTTATCCTTGACAAGGCGCTATTTGCCCATATGAAGGAACTCTCACTGGCCTCAGGCAGCAAGTTTATAAAAGATCTTGTGACAATACTTACAGACCTTGCAAATATTAAAATTTTTCTCAGAGTAAAAAACCTTAATAAGACAAAGGCTTTTATACAGAAAATTTTATTGCCGGGCGGCAGTATTGAAGGAAAAACTTTTATTAATTGTCTCGACACCCAATTGGATGTTTTTATTGATGCTTTGAGGTATACAGTCTATGGAGCTGCCTTAGAGGAAGGAATTGAAAGCTTCAGGGCTTCAGGCAGCCTGACTGAATTCGAGAAGCAGTGTGACAATTATGTGATGGCATATTTGAAGAAGTCAAAATACGTCACTTTCGGAATTGAACCTTTAATAGGTTTTTTGATGGCAAAGGAAACAGAAATTAAGAACGCACGGATTGTTATGGTAGGCAAGCTTAACAACATACCGGGCGATATAATAAGAGAAAGGCTGAGAGAGGCTTATGTATAAGGTTGGTGTAATAGGAGACAAAGACAGCATTCTGGGCTTTAAGGCTGTAGGTATGTCGGTATTTCCCGTAACAGACCCTCTTGAAGCACAGGATATTCTTGTAAAAATTGCAGGTGAACAGTATGCAGTTATTTATATTACCGAGCAAACAGCAAAAGATATTATGCCTGTAATTGAAAAATACAGTGATGAAAGATTTCCAGCTATAATACTTATACCCGGTAATCAGGGCTCTTTAGGTATCGGCATGAGTAGTGTAAAAAGGAGTGTCGAACGTGCCGTTGGTGCGGATATTCTGTTCCGGGAGGAATAGTTTTTAAGTTAATCCAATAGTGAAAGAAGGGGATAAAGCGTGAGCCAGGGAACAATAGTTAAAGTCTCCGGGCCTTTGGTAATAGCTGAGGGAATGAGAGACGCAAATATGTTTGACGTTGTGCGTGTAAGTGAACACCGTCTTATCGGTGAAATAATAGAAATGCACGGTGACAAGGCCTCCATACAGGTTTATGAGGAAACTGCAGGCCTTGGCCCCGGCGAACCGGTTGTTTCTACAGGGTCACCGTTAAGCGTTGAGCTTGGACCGGGTCTTATAGAAAGTATATTTGACGGAATACAAAGACCTCTCGTTGAAATAAGGGAGATGGTAGGAAGCAATATTACAAGAGGTATCGAAGTAACCTCACTAGACCGAAAGAAGAAGTGGAAGTTTGTGCCTACCGTTGAAAAGGGCACAAAGGTAACTGCCGGCGATATCATTGGAACAGTTCAGGAAACTGTTGTTGTTGAGCATAAGATTATGATTCCGAATGGAGTCAGTGGTACTATTGAAGAAATCCGTGCAGGTGAATTCACTGTTACTGATATGGTTGCAAGGGTTAAAAAGAATTCAGGAGAAATTGTGGATATTCAGATGATGCAGAAATGGCCGGTACGTGTCGGAAGACCCTACAAGGAAAAGCTGCCTCCTGACGCTCCTCTGGTCACAGGTCAGAGGGTTATAGATACACTGTTCCCCCTTGCAAAGGGTGGTGTTGCAGCCGTTCCGGGACCCTTTGGAAGCGGAAAAACCGTTGTTCAGCACCAGCTTGCAAAGTGGGCTGATGCTGAAATTGTCGTTTATATAGGCTGCGGTGAACGAGGAAATGAAATGACTGATGTACTTATGGAGTTTCCTGAATTGAAGGATCCCAGAACGGGAGAGTCCTTAATGAAAAGGACAGTTCTTATAGCAAATACCTCCGACATGCCTGTTGCTGCAAGGGAAGCCTCAATCTATACGGGTATTACGATTGCAGAATATTTCAGGGATATGGGTTACAGCGTTGCCCTTATGGCTGATTCAACCTCACGTTGGGCAGAAGCCTTAAGAGAAATGTCAGGACGTCTTGAGGAAATGCCGGGTGAAGAAGGTTATCCTGCATACCTTGGATCAAGACTTGCTCAATTCTACGAAAGAGCCGGAAGGGTTATAAGTCTTGGAACCAACGGAAGAGAAGGCGCACTAACCGCCATAGGAGCTGTTTCACCACCGGGCGGTGACATATCAGAACCGGTTACACAGGCAACCCTGAGGATAGTCAAGGTTTTCTGGGGACTTGATGCCAGCCTTGCATACAGGCGTCACTTCCCTGCAATCAACTGGCTCCTCAGCTATTCACTATATCTTGACAGACTTGATAAATGGATAAATGATAACATTGCCAGAGACTGGAATACCTTAAGAACCGATGCAATGAAAATATTGCAGGAAGAATCGGAGCTTGAAGAAATCGTAAGGCTGGTAGGTGTTGATGCTCTATCTGCAGCTGACAGACTGACGCTCGAAGCTGCCAAATCAATCCGTGAGGACTATCTTCACCAGAACGCTTTTCATGAGGTTGACACATATACCTCACTGAACAAGCAGCACAGGATGCTAAAGCTCATTCTTGGTTTTTACTATAAGGGTAAAAAGGCTGTTGAAACCGGAGTAAGTATTAACGAGCTCTTTAATATTCCAGTAAGGGAAAGAATCGGAAGAGCCAAATACACTCCCGAAGATGAGGTCAATAGTAAATTCTATGAAATAGAAACAGAGCTTAATGATCAGATAGAATCCCTCATGTCAAAGGAGGTGCAGTAAATTGCTGAAGGAATACAGGACTATTTCAGAGGTTGCCGGTCCCTTGATGCTTGTAAAGCAGGTTGAAGGGGTTAAATACGGCGAACTTGGAGAAATTGAGCTTTCTACCGGCGAAACCAGACGCTGCAGGGTACTTGAAGTGAACGGTGACAATGCAATGGTACAGCTTTTTGAGAGCTCTGCCGGTATAAATGTTGCATTAAGCAAGGTAAGGTTTTTAGGAAGAGGCCTTGAGCTTCCGGTGTCGATGGATATGCTTGGAAGAGTATTCAGCGGACTTGGACGTCCTATTGACGGAGGCCCCAACATAATTCCGGATACAAGGCTTGATATAAACGGACTTCCCATGAACCCCTCCGCAAGGAATTATCCCTCGGAGTTCATTCAGACAGGGGTTTCGGCCATTGACGGTCTTAACACCCTGGTAAGAGGCCAGAAGCTTCCCATATTCTCAGGCTCGGGTCTGCCCCACGCACAACTTGCTGCGCAAATTGCAAGACAGGCCAAGGTTCTTGGTACAGACAGTAAGTTTGCAGTTGTTTTTGCTGCTATTGGTATTACTTTCGAAGAATCGAATTATTTTATAACAGACTTTAAGAGAACCGGTGCAATAGATCGTACGGTGCTCTTTATAAACCTTGCAAACGACCCTGCCATCGAGCGTATAGCTACTCCCCGTATGGCACTTACTGCCGCTGAATATCTTGCTTTTGAAAAGGATATGCATGTGCTTGTAATATTAACCGATATAACAAACTACGCAGAAGCCCTTCGTGAAGTATCTGCCGCAAGAAAAGAAGTTCCCGGAAGAAGAGGTTATCCCGGGTACCTGTACACTGACCTTGCAACACTTTACGAAAGAGCAGGAAGAAAGCTTGATTCGGAAGGCAGCATAACGCTTATACCCATCCTTACAATGCCTGAGGATGACAAGACCCATCCGATACCTGACCTTACCGGGTATATAACAGAAGGTCAGATAATACTTGGAAGAGAGCTTCACAGAAAAGGTATAATGCCTCCTATAGACGTTCTTCCTTCACTGTCCCGTCTTAAGGACAAAGGTATAGGAAAGGGAAAAACCCGTGAGGACCATGCTGATACAATGAACCAGCTGTTTGCGGCTTATGCAAGGGGTAAGGAAGCAAAAGAACTGGCTGTTATTTTAGGAGATGCAGCCCTCACCGATGTAGATAAGCTTTATGCAAAGTTTGCAGATGCATTTGAAAAGGAATATGTCTCTCAGGGTTTTGAAGAGGACAGAACTATTGAAAAGACCCTTGAAATTGGCTGGAAGCTCTTATCCATACTCCCTAGAGGAGAATTGAAGCGTATCAGGGATGAGTATCTGGATAAGTATTTGCCAGAGTAAGTATTTTAAATTTCGGTATATAAAATTTAACATCCTGTATCATTTCACCTGTGGGCGCAAATTATAAATTCCCCTTGTGAAGAACAGTATGTAGCAGGAGGATTGAAAAGCATGGCAGTTATGCGTGTAAACCCAACCAGAATGGAGCTTACCCGCCTGAAGAAGCGTCTGATGGTTGCCCGTAGGGGACATAAACTTCTGAAGGATAAGAGAGACGAACTCATGAAAAAGTTTCTTGATCTTGTAAGAAAGAACAAGGACCTTCGTGAAAAGGTTGAAGAAATGCTTATTAATGTTCATACAAGATTTCTGATAGCCAGGGCTGTTATGTCCTCGGAAGGGCTTGAAGAAGCCTTGATGATTCCTAAACAGAATATTTCTCTTGAGGTATCCACAAGGAATGTTATGAGCGTTGATGTACCCGTTCTGGACTTCAAGACCTCAAGCTCAGATGAAAGCGATATCTATCCTTACGGCTTTGCTTTAACCTCAGGAGAACTCGATGGAGCAATCGGTACACTTTCCGAGGTTCTTCCCTATATGCTTGAGCTTGCCCAGATGGAAAAGTCTGCACAGCTTCTGGCGGATGAAATCGAAAAGACGCGCAGAAGGGTTAATGCCCTCGAGTATGTACTAATTCCGCAGTTAACAGAAACCATCAAGTATATCACCATGAAGCTTGATGAGAATGAAAGAGGAAACCTTACAAGACTTATGAAGGTGAAGGACATGATGCTTGAACAGGCAAGAAGATCCATGAACGCATAAATAGCAAATTTTGATAAAGGCTGCTGATAATATAATCAGCAGCCTTCTTTATCTCATTTCTACTTTGATGCTTTATGGTTTGCATATTTATATTTGACAGGCTATTTCTTTTTACGCCTGTTCTTGAGGATTTTTTCCAATTCTAAAGCAGGCATTGGCCTATAAAAATAGTAGCCTTGTATCTCATCGCAATTTTCTTTTTCAAAGAATCTGAACTGCTCTTCCGTTTCAATTCCTTCTACAATTACGTTAAGATCAAGATTCTTTGCCAACTGTATGATGGTCCTTACTATGACCTCATCTTTACTGTTGCCCTTTGAGATATTCTGTACAAAACGCATGTCGATTTTGAGCTGGTCTATGGGCAGCGCCTTCAAGCGTCCTAGTGACGAGTACTCCATTCCAAAATCATCAATGGAAATCAAAATTCCCAGCTCCTTCAATTGATGCAACACCTTTACAACATGCTCTTCCCCTTCTACTGCAATACTTTCGGTTATCTCAAGCTCAAGATATTTTGCATCAAATCCGGTTTGTTTCAGTACTTTGTCAACTGTGTCAATAAGCTTCCTATCCCGGAACTGCTCCACAGATATATTCACCGATATTCGTAACAGGGGCAGTCCCATAGACTGCCACTTTTTAATTTGCATACATGCTGTCCTAAGCACCCAACAGCCTATGTTGTTTATCAACCCAGTTTTCTCAGCCAGCGGAACAAAGCTTGAAGGCTGAACCATTCCAAACTCCGGATTATTCCAACGGATTAAAGCTTCAACTCCAACGATTTCTTTTGTTGAAATACTTACCTGTGGCTGGTAATACAACAAAAGTTCGTTTCTTTCTATTGCTCTGTATAGCGCATTTGTAAGTTTTATCTTTTTAAGTGCATTCTCTTTCATATCTGTTGAGCAAATGGTATACTTGTTTTTACCGCTGTTTTTTGAGATGTACATAGCTAAATCCGCATTTTTCATCAGAGCTTCAACTGTTTCCCCATCTGCAGGATATATTGAAACACCAAGACTTGCGGTAACAAAAAATTCCTGTTCCCTTATCGTAACAGGTTGGGAGATTAACTCCATAATTTTTTCCACAATCTTG
>JAAZCB010000170.1 GCA_012513545.1 Clostridiaceae bacterium | reverse complement strand
TTATTGCTTTTAATAAAAATAGCTCAACTTAGATTTTGTAACATTTGTATTGATTTATAAGAGCTTATATTCAGTCAAATTAGGTATTAAAAATTAAAATTTTAAAAATAAAGGATTTTGTTGCATTGTGTAGAAATATATCCCATGGAAAGCATTTATAAAAAAAACAAATGTAGATGTAGATTTGTTCTATTTATACTATATTAGATGAAACCTGAATTTCGTGTAATTAGAGGGGCTACAAAAAGGAAGGGTGGAGGTTAAATGAGTAATCCATATGATATTTTAAAAATGTTAGTACATGTTAAGAAGGATGACTTTGGTTCAGAGCACTACTATAGTGATAGATACTGTTATCAAAGTGTTAAAAAACATTTTCCGGATATATCACAAGAAGAATTTAAAGAGCATGTTGCTTTTTTGATTAACCAGAGATTCGTTGAGGTTAATGCAAAAGATAATGGAAACGGAATTATTGATGGTAGTATTAAAATCACAAAGGAAGGATTAGAATATTATCTTCAAAACAAGGACATAAGAAAAATAGGTTTTTAAACCGTAGCACATCTTAGGTTTGTTCCGGGGTTTCTGGCTCACAACCCCAGTGGAATTCTTTAGCACCCTTAGCATGGAAGTGAGCCAGTAATCGGATAAGCAAAAAGTTTGTTTTGTGTAATAAATCAAACTTTGATAACAATAAATAAGACTACAAACAGAAGTTTTTTGTTAAAGTGATTATGTTCCGCTATTTTGCTAAAAAATCTAATGTAAGAATTTTTCCGATGATATTGCAAATTTATGGACTAATTTTTAAGGGAGGAATACAAATGTATAAAAAAGGTTTGTATAAAAGCCTTGTTTCAATTTTGATTGTAATTACTTTTTTATTTTCATCTTTTATGGCGTCTGTAGTAGCTAAACCTGTGGTAATAGAAAAAAACAGTAATAATAAACGTATTATAGTAAAGTTTAATGATTTAGATGAAACTGGAAGTATAACCGATTCAGTTAAGAAGAGTCTTAAGTTATCAAAGCTTATAGAGAAAAAGGAACTAAAGTCAAAAAAAATGTATGTTTATGAAATTAGTGAAAATGACAGAATTGAAAGTGTTATTAAGGAATTTAAAAAGAATAAACAGGTTGAATATGTTCAAGAAGACTATTTGTTACAGACTTTTGACGTTCCTGCTGATACGAGGTTTAACGAGCAATGGTGTCTTGATAATAATGGACAGACCATTAATGGCCAAGTAGGAATAAACGGTGTTGATATTAATATTCTGCAAGCATGGGAAAAGACAAAAGGATCTGAGGATGTACTTGTAGGAATAGTGGATACAGGGGTAGATATACTTCATAACGAGTTAATTGATAATATTTACATAAACACTGATGAGATACCGGACAATGGAATTGATGATGATTTGGATGGGTATATCGATAATGTAAAAGGATGGGATTTTGTTAATAATGATAATACCGTATATGATTCAGAAGAACTTGATAGACATGGCACGCATGTGGCTGGAATTGTATCAGCTGAAGAGAACGGAGAAGGTGTTTGCGGAGTTTCTCCTAGTATAAATATTCTGCCTGTAAAGGTGTTAAGTGGTAACACAGGGTATACATCGGATATCTTGGAAGGTATTTCTTACTGTGAAAATATGGGAGTAGATATTGTTAATTTTAGCTTTGGAGGAATTGAAGAAAATTTGATATTGAAGGAGGCTATGAGCAGCAGTTCAATGCTTTTTTTGTGCGCTGCGGGTAATATGGGCACAGACAGTACCGATATATATCCTGCAAGCTATGACTTACCAAATATTATTTCAGTAGCTGCACTCGATAACAGGGGAGAATTAGCAGCATTCTCAAACTACGGTAATAAAGTTGATGTAGCTGCACCGGGGGTAGGAATTCTTAGTACAATGCCGGAAAATACATATGGGTTCCTTAGCGGAACATCTATGTCTACGCCTGTTGTATCAGGCATTATAGGATTATTGAAAAGCTATATTCCCGATATCACTGTTGATGAGATGGTGAGAAGAATTAAGCAAAATGTTGTTGTATCTACGAAGTTAAACGGTAAAGTTTCATCAGGAGGCAGGGTTGACGCAGGGGCTGTTATAAATGATGTTGTACCTCAGCCAGAAGAAAGTACATACACAATTATCGATAGTAGAAAAAATATTCAAAAGATAATAGATGCACCTAGCAATAATACACTTTATGGAAATGGAAAAACAAACACAACACTGATTGTAGATGATAGCAATTGTGAGAGAAGGCAAGTACGTCCACAAGATATTGGAGTAACAACTGTCAGCGAGAATGTTTATGTACAAAGCACTTTGACTCTTAGTGATATAGAACCCAACAATTCTTCTTCTGAGGCAACACCTGTTGGATATGGA
>JAAZCB010000169.1 GCA_012513545.1 Clostridiaceae bacterium | reverse complement strand
CGTACTCCATGAACAAGAACCGACAATACATTCAATACCAAATTAAGACCATGACCAAAGACGAGTAGAATTATTCCGAGGAATATTAATGCTCCACCGAGTGTTGGACCTGCCATCGTATTAATTGTCTGAGATATTGCACTTCCTGCAAGCGCTACCGCCCACAAACGGATGTATGAAACAATATCTGAGAAAATATTAACAACTCCGAGGAATACCGAGATGATATTCGTTAAACTTGCTAATATTGATTTTATAATACTTCCATCATAATTTATAAATACAAAATTAAGAAAGAAACCGCCTCCAATTACCGGAAGAACGATATTAGATATCGGTATACCGAAGAGATTTAAGTCCATTGCAAAACGCTGCTTATCTACTACGATATAAAGTACGATATAGAATATTCCCCAGAGCATGAGTAATGAACCCAGCTCTCCTAGAGACTTAACTGTTTTTCGATTATGTATAATACCTTTAATATGAGCTACTGAAAGCTGAATGAGTGCAAGTGAGAAACAGAAAATCTTTATATTCTGAGTAAGAGCTGTTTTGTCAGGATTTGCATTGGACAATGGAGTAAATGAAATATCAATAAAAAACTTTGGAAGTATAGATACATCAAGACCAAACCATGTACAGGTTATTGTTCCCCAAAGCAGGGTTGATAATCCTAAAAAGCATAACAAAACAATTATGGGAGAAGGTTTTTTGCCTTTAATCATTGATACAGAAACAGCAACAACCCCTGTTAACAATAATAAGACTCCATAACCGGCATCTCCGAAGATCATACCGAAAAATATACAGAAGAATAATAAAAACCAACCAGATATATCGTATTCACGGTAGCCCGGTACTGTTCCCAAAAAGTCTGTTACAGGATAAATAAGGCTCACAAACTTATTGTTTTTAAGCTTTGTAGGAACTTCATCTTCTTCTGCCGGATCACTCAACAGACAGGCCCAGTGTTCTTTTTTTGAAAGATCAATAACCTTTTGAGCATCTGCATCCGGAATAAAACCTGTCAGCCAGGTAAGTGCATGAGAAGTTTCTGTACCTTCAATTTCCATGCCTGAATAGATATTTTCAAACTCAATATCTTTCTCGAGTACCTTCATTGCCTTTATTATAGACGGAAGATACGCAGTGGAAGCTGTTATATCTAAGGCAATGTCGGCAAGTTCACTCCGGTATGAAGCAATATTTGCCTCAAGCTCAGAAGTAGAAATATCGGGCATTGCAACATTAAAAGCCTCCGGAGGCAGATCCTGCGGACGTTCTTTTGATTCGCAAAGAGTTAAAAACCGGGTTAATGATTTAGTAGAAGATACATAGAGTGTTTTTACTGTTTCCGGAATTTTTGCATAGGATTCTGTTGGTATTTCATACATAGAAAGGAATAAACCTTTTTGCCCTAGGTACTCAAAATCTTCAGGTGTTACTCCGCCCCAAAGAGCAAGTCTCTCCTTTTCTTTTAAGGCATTGCTTAATTCTTCGGTAAAGTTTTTCTTTGATTCAAAGAGATTAATTGCCTCTTCGGCTTTTAAAACCGCTTCTTCATTATGTACTTCAACGATCTTTACCGGATTCTTTTTATCTGCTTTAATATCCGACAGTAAAGTAGACGCAAGCTCAAGACGGCTGTATACCGCTTTTGCTGCAGTTAATGTTTCGCTGTTACCCTGAATTTGCTCAACGTGAACAAGTCCAAGGCTCCTTAATTTTTTTAAAGCGGATTCTTTATACCGGTCAAGAACTACTAAAGAGACTTTTTTCATTGGTACGATCATAATACAGCCTCCTT
>JAAZCB010000168.1 GCA_012513545.1 Clostridiaceae bacterium | reverse complement strand
GGGTAACTACTCCAGGAGAAACTCCTAAAAACTCCACATCGACTCCGAATGTTTTGGAGGTTTTGAAAGTCCACTTTCATAGATCAGGTAATAATAAAATCAAATACGGGCATCACCGAATGCTTACAAATGTTTATATCCATATTGCCTATGAAATTTTTTAATGCTATAGCAACTTCTCTTGCCAATGGAACGGGTACGCCATTTCCTATCATTTTAAATTTTTTTGATAAAGAAATTTCTGAAGGTAAAACATATGTATCAGGAACACCTTGTATTCTTAGAGCCTCTCTCACAGATAAGCGACGATGTTGATATGGATGTAAATGGACTTCATTGTTCCCATAACAAGCTGTAGGACTGTATTTGAATCGGTGAAGACGCTTGAATGAAGGTCTATTTGTCTCTCCTTCATTTATTAATTCTAATTCACGTTCAGACTTGTATAAATTGAAAAACTCATCTGCATTCGGCACAGATTTTGTTTGGCTGGATTTTATCAAGCAACTTTCAACGCACAATTCAATAGGTAAATCTTTTGGTCGGGCCAGTTTTTGTCCAAATTTTTCTGATTTACCCCATTTGTATTTTGAGGCAGCATCTTGATATGTTCGATTAACTGGAAATGGGAACCAATTTCCCAATATATTTCGATTAACATATTCGTTATCAATGCATCCTTTTTTTATTCCGACAAAGAAAATCCTCTCTCTAAATTGTGGCACTCCATAGTCTAAAGAATTTAGTTTTTTATGATCGATGAAATATTCTTTTTCTACTCTTTTTAAAAGATTCTGTAAGTACTCCTTTGTTTCCTTACGCTTTGTCAGCCCAGTAACATTTTCCATTACAAAAAATGCAGGATTTAGTTCCAATATTTTATCAAAGAAAATGATTGTAAGTTTTCCTCTATCTCCGTTAAATCCTTTCATGCTTCCATTCATACTAAAGTCCTGACACGGAGGTCCGCCTATTATTCCAAAAAAGTCGGATTTTCCATTGGGAAATGCCTCTGTTACAATTTCATCTGTCGTAATATCTGTTATAGACTTTGTGTTAAATATTTCTGCTTTAATACTATTCCCACGTGATTTTCTCCATGAGCTTATACCTGCGGCATGAAGTTGTGCAAAGGTTTTATCAAATTCATTTGTCCAAATTATTTCAAAACCAGCTTGTTCAAATCCCATATCAAGAAATCCTCCTCCTGAAAAGAAAGATAGAATAGGAATTTTATATTCGTTACTTTTACTCATATATCATAGTCGTATCAGCAACAGAATAAATAAAGTCCGTTGCTTCTTTTCTTAAATTGTAGACACTAATTTTTCTGCTTCTGCGATTGTTTAGCTCATCATATTCTTCAGAAGATAAATTTTTAATGGTAAAATTCAACTGCCCATTTTGCAAAAACACGCTAACATTTCCATTATTAAACCTTTTCACATCTCTAATTTCTCCTGAAACATCATTGAATAAAGGAACTGTATCAAGTTGTTTTTGGTAAAAAAAGCAAGCAGGTCTATATAAACAAAATCTGCAATTCGTTTCTGTTGGATTTGCAGAAAATGTATTTTCATTTATGCAGCTATTGGTTTTGATTAATAGACTTTTGGCTTCATCAAATGTTGTTTTACATTCTTCTTCTGAAAACTCTATCGAGATTTTTTTCTTTGCTAAATCTATCAAACTCAAACTCGTTGGAAGTCTATTTGTATTCTCAAAATACAAGTAAGCATAAAGTTTAAGCTGTTCTTTGTATTCCGCTTTTACATCAGAGATAAGCTCACCTTCAT
>JAAZCB010000167.1 GCA_012513545.1 Clostridiaceae bacterium | reverse complement strand
TTAAGATCGCAAACACCCTGTTTAACCAAATTAAAACGAACATTGAAAGGAAACACTGATTTATTCTCCTGTACAACAAAAATATGCAGCACTTCACAATGCTTAGCAGCATATTCTATTAAATATCTATGACCCCTTGTAAATGGATTGCAGTTCATAATTATAGACCCAGCCTGCTTCCCATCATTATCTGAATTATGTATATCAGCTATAAACCGTTCAATACCATCAGGTCTATGCTCTAAGAATACCAATTCCTCAGTTTCCGCAACAGTGTGGAAACCACTGTTGATAAACAAAATGCTATTATTCGCTGTAGTTATGATAATTGGTTCAAAATAACCCGCATTGAAACGATTTGAGACAAGTGCTGAAATAATACTGCCTAAAATATTTTTTTTCCGTAATTGCTCTTCAATAGCAATACATTTAAGAATAGCACCGCTGCAGCAGCCACAAGCCATTAATCTGGAATCTTTGAAAAGCCCGACTGCATATTCAATATCTTCTTCATATTTTAAATTATTCTTTACCAAGAAATCCGAAAGGAGCTTTCGTTCATCATATATTGTCAATGAAATTTCCCTAAGCACTAATTGTTCATCCATCGGATAGTCTCCTTTAAAAATGATCCGCAATTCATTGTTTATATATAGCAAGTTATATGCCAAACAAATGTATTAACAAAAAAAAACGTCACTTTATGTATTTTAGAGTTGTTTATTACAAACATACTATCTCATGTAAATATCGAAAAGTAAAATTGATGCGTAATATTGCGCAATATTGTTGCATCCTATTGCAATTTAATCATTATTATGATATACTGGAAAATATTGAAGTTTATGCAAAATAATCGGAGGTTCATTTATGACACCAAAAATATTGTTTCTTGTTCCAAAGGATTCTATGGACGATAAACAGCTAAAATACTACCGTACAGTCTATCCTGATGTATTATTTGAGTTTTCTGATCCTTACGATCCAATCCCTTTAGTTGAGGAAAAACTCAGTGAAGGACCCCTAATTGTAGCAGGTAGGGGAAATTCTGCAACAGTAATAAGAAAGAAATTTCCTAATATTCATGTTGTACAAATTAAAATAACTGGATATGATATCATACGATCTCTCGATAAATATAATATTGCCGGAACAACTATTGCAGTTATTACAAATAACTTGGAAATTTCAGGATTGAATATTTTTGAGAAGCTTTACTCAATAAGAATTATAAGTTTTCTTATGGTGCCATTTGTTAATCTTGAAAACGTTATTCGAGATGCAATGCATCAAGGTGCAGACTATATTCTTGGTGGCGCAATAACATGCAAGATAGCTAATGAAATGAAAATTTCTGCAAAAGCTATTCCTCTTGTTCTTGGCAATGAGACTTTAATTTCTACAATTCATGAAATCAGACAGGTACAAGAAGCCATAAAAGTGGAAAATTCTCGTCAAAACTTTATAAGTCAACTATTTGATAGCATCGACAATGGCATAATTTCAGTTGATCATAATGGAAGTATTATGCTGGTTAACTCCATTGCATCTCGAATGTTGCAAATGCAATCTCATCATCTCATCGGGAAGGATATTGAGGCGATTTTAGGAATCAATAACTCGGATGAAGCTGAAACTATAATAAATATTAACGATAATAAAATTTTAGTAACACATAACCCACTACAGAATGAAAATCAAGAAAGTGTTATTATTTATACCCTCCGCGAGTTATCTTATATAGAGTCCCTTAAAACACAAATACGCAGAGTGGAATACAATAACAATAAGCACCTTGCCCGATTTAATTTTAAAAATATCATCGGGAAAAGTGCATCAATTCGAAATGCAATTCGAATTGGCAAGAGCTATGGAAATACCGACTCCAACGTTTTAATTTCAGGTGAAACCGGCACAGGTAAAGAAATGTTTGCACAAAGTATTCACAATGCGGGCAGTCGCTGCAATAACGCCTTTGTTGCTGTCAATTGCGCTGCGTTACCGGAAACTCTTTTGGAAAGTGAACTGTTTGGCTATGTTGAGGGTGCATTCACCGGTGCAAACCGCAAAGGAAAACCAGGGCTTTTTGAAATTGCACATAACGGAACAATTTTTCTTGATGAAATTTCTGAAATCAGCTATACCAGTCAAGGTAAATTATTGCGTGTACTACAGGAAAAGTACATAGTACGTCTCGGAAGTCAAAAAATTATTCCGATTAATGTACGTGTTATAGCTGCTACCAACCAAAATCT
>JAAZCB010000016.1 GCA_012513545.1 Clostridiaceae bacterium | reverse complement strand
TGCTTCATAACGAAGGCTGCAATAAATTAAGCTTGCTTTGAGTTTTTCGCCTTCGGGTAAAAATACATAAGCATTTATGTTTGTATTGTCAATGGTGGCTATGAATTGAGAAAAACTAAAAAATTATTCAAATGACAATTACTCATTTATCAATGGAGATAATAAATTATTTTTTTCCAACAATTAATTGACACTATCATAAGATTCGAATCTATTGATATTTTAGTGTGATTTTGATATAATTACATCACCAAAGTACATAGAAGGAGGAGTGAATATGCAAACAGAATTAGTATATGCAAGAGAAAATTTAAGACAAAAGCTACCGATAATAGTGATTCTGATATTTGTCTTCTCTTTGACAAACATCTTCCTGATAGGATAACAAAAGGTGAGAAAAGAAGGGTCGTGAGACCCTATCTACTCGACCCATATCACTCAAGACAGTTGATTCTTCACTTATGGTAAGAATATCAAATCGTAGATTTGTACTTATAGATTTTAATTATTATTCTCAAGAATCGGGTAACCCGCATATGGTAAATTGTCAGGATTGTTAATGTCTTTTAATCCTTTGAAACCGTAATCTACTTTTAGATCTTCCCCACTTATATAACTTGCCATATCACTATTTATGAATACAATAGGCTGACCCATTTCATGAGGCTCTGCATATCGATCAACTGCACCAAGATTTCCAGCTTCAATACTTTTAGCACCAAAAGCAGGAAGCCAAGCATTATCTAATAATGGTGTTTTTGTTATCCCTGGGCTTACGGTATTTATTCTTACATTCCTCATAGCAAATTTTGGCACCATCATTTTACTGTAATAAATTAAAGCCCTTTTAGCAAATACATAGCCTAACATGCCAGTTGTTACATTTTTAGCCTCAATTAATTTTACTGCTTCTTCATAGGTACTTGCTTTGGCGACATCTTTAAATTCATCTTGGAATTCTACCCAGCCAATACCACCGATTGATGACATATAGGCAATGGCACCATTATCATTAATCCTGTCAATAAGATAAGTATCAGTAATATACTTATTTGACAGAAAATTTATCTTGACAGTTAAATTGAAATCTTCTCTTATTCCACCAGCACCTGCTATACCAAAAAATTTATCAAATTTTTCAGGAAGTTCCTTAAATGCTTCATCAATAGAGTCTTTACTGCCTAAATCAATGTATATGTTTTTCTTAACTTCAGCACTCACCACAGATTTATGTCCCAATGTATATACCTCAGCTCCTAAATCCAGTAACATTTCTACAGTAGTTTTTCCCATGCCCGTAGCAGGACCTGTTACAACACACCTTTTTCCTTCATAACCAAAATAGTCTTTCATTAATTTATTCCCCCCACATCTCTGGTATAGCAAACTCTAATCCTGATTTACGCAAGGTTTCGGGCAGTGGTTTCCCTGTATGCTCATCCCAGCCTTTACCTTTGTAGTATCCGGTACGCATTTCATCCATGTGATCCATGAAACTTTGACCAGCTGCCATTCCATCCGGAACTGTCCCACCAAATCTTAGTGAAGGAGCATCCATTTCAGGCGTATGTCCGCAACGGATATTGAATGCTCGCATCAAATTCAAAATTCGTATACCAACTTCTGCAGATTCTTCAGCAGGAAAATCCCAGCCGGTTGCTGCTCTGATTGCTTCACAGAGCCGCTTATTATCGCCGTTAGTAGAAAACCAGCATACACCTAAACAATCAAGAAAATGTGCACTCCAACTGGTTTTCACAGTCAGATCTACGGCTACTTCCGGAGATAATTCAGGGTTTAATCTCTGCCCCTCAGGTGAATCGATTCCTACATCTGCAGGTCGTAAAATATATTCATATCCCTCGTTAGAACCGGTATTGCTTATACAGTAATCCAACATCCACGGCCATACATGCCTGTATTCAACTGTACGAGGGGTAACACCTTTCATGGTATGAACAGCAAAGTTTGGTGCCTCTCCGCCTATTTTTTGGGCTGCTATCATTGCTCCTTCGGCTAAAATGTTACCAAAACCTTCACGATTAGCAATTTTGTACATTAACTCTTCTACTGCTTTGTAGTTGCCCCAAGTGAGCTCTAAGCCATCAGACTGTTCTTTTGTGATCACATCTTTCTCATAACATTCTATGGCCAATCCTAGAACCCATCCAATTTCATTGACATCCATTCCAAGGCGGTCAGTGAGATTAGCAAGATAAATGGCAGCTGACGCGTCATCATTACCAATGATTGGACCTAAGGAAGTTAAACATTCATACTCCGGTTCAAAAACTTTCTCTCCTATGTACTCTCCCTCAGAAAGTACGTATGTGTGACAGTGATTTGCCGGACAAGCCCAGCAGTTATCTTTTTTACCGTTATGTTGAGTGCGTGTATATGGACTTCCAAATTTATTCAGTTTTTCATCAGAGAAGTCACTGATAGTAGTCGTCAAGTTTCTTATAGGCATCATACCATATTTCGCAATCATACCATCAGCAAATGAGCCTGTTGTACCCCAGCTACAGAACGGATAAGTAAGTATTTCGTCTTTCATTTCCTTAGCGACAGCTTTCAGGGCTTCTGGGTCGTGCAAAGTGATGGTATTTTTCCCACGTTCTACAGCGATTGCCTTCAGCTGTTTCGAAGCAAGCACAGCCCCATTACCATTTTTTGAAGGGACATGATCTTTATCAATTACTACTGCTGCAAACTTTACTAGATTTTCTCCGGCAGGACCAATGGCAGCTACACTAATTCCACGTTCTTTCATTTCTAACTCATCTTGAATAATGTCCTTTGTCTCCCAAGTATCCTTGCCGATAAGATGAGAGGCGTCTTTAAGTTCTACTCCTTCATCGCTGATATGAAGATAAGACCACCTTTTTGCTTTGCCCTGGATAATTATTCCTTCATAACCGCAGAACCTTAGGAATACTCCAAAGAAACCATTAGCCTGTGAACTTGCAACACCATTTGTCATTGGGCCTTTGGTCACGACCGAAACGGTACCCGAACCGCCTATTGCAGTTCCGCCTAACGGGCCACTGGCAATTACCCAGCGATTATCTTCATCATGCCAAGCTACTTCTGCCGGAACCTCGTCATACATTACCTTTACTCCAAATCCTGTACCGCCTATATATTTTCTTGCCATTTCCTCATTTATCGGTACGTCGGTAAATGTTTCGTTTGTCAAATCCACACGTAAAAGTTTTCCTGCATAGCCTTTAAGTTTTGCCATATTAGTTCATCTCCTATTACTTATTTATAGTTGCAATACCCTTTTTGGTATAAACTATACAATTTTATAAATATTGAAACACTTGATTACATTAATCGAAAATTAAACCGAAAAATATCATCCTCCTGCAGAAGGAGGAAAGAATTCAAGCACATCGTTGTCATTTAAAGAAGCATCAATATTACTGTACTTTCCATTTATAAGAACAAAGCCTAATTCTTCTTTCTTAATATCTAAAGAGTCAAGAATATCTGTGATTTTGGTTTCATCACTAAGAATGAAACGTTTACTCTTAAATCGACCCGTTCTGAATGAAGAAATTAATTTTACTTCTACTTCCATAAAGCTGCTCCTTTCTTTCTATTGAAATGTTTTCAAAATGTGTTATAATATACATAGTCTTATCTTATGTTTAATTATAATAATTCTATTTTATAAAGTCTTTATACATTAAGTATAATTCTATTTATTAAATTTCTCATTTTTTGAAAGGAGGGTATAGTTTGAATTTAGATTTATTAAAAATTCAAAGTTTGGAAGATTATAACCCAATATTATTATCAGAAAAAAGCATTGTTAATTACAGTTCAATTATCACGGATATTAAGCAAAAGTCTGCTGATGAAGGTAAGCTTTATATAATTAAACTATCAGATTTTTTAGAAATTGAAGATGCATCAAAGGCTGCAGGATATATATGTATAAACAATTTAAATGATGTTGATTTATATAGGTCATTTGATTTTCCAATATTACTTATAGACAATGCACCATTAAATGAAATTGTTGATATTTTATTGGAAGACATATTTTATAAAAAACGTTATGAAGATAGTAAAATACTTCTTATAGATGCTCTTGAACGAAATGATGGAATAAAAGACATATTAAATATTGCAACTGAAATAGTAGGTAATCCGTTTTATTTTATTGATTTAAATTATAGGATGATTGCATGGTCAACTAATATTAACATAAATAATTCCTACTGGAGTAATTCAGTCAAAAATGGGATTATGGATGATAGCATTCCTGCTCAATGTGAAATTTGTGGAGAAAATGATGAGTTCTTGAACACAGGAAACGCATGTTTAATGAAAATTGTAGGAACTGATATAGAGAAGATTTCTTGTAATTTATATATTGAAGGTAAACAAATTGGTTATTTGGGTGTATTCAATTTTGCAAAACCTTTTAGTGAAAATGATATGGATTTTGTGAATTTTGTAAAAAAGATTGTTATTGCTAGACTAAATAAAAGCGAATTTTATAAATCTGTTAAAGGAAGACCGGAAGAATTCTTTTTTATCGATTTAATAAAAAGTCCGTTAACTCCGGAAATGGTTAATTTTAGAAAAAGTTATTTAAATATTAAGTTAGGCAAGAATATAATAATTTTAATTGTTAATTATATAAATGAGGATAAAAACAACGTGAATAAACAACTAATAAAAAATGAACTGAGTCAAATAATAAAAAAATGTTACAGCGTTATTTTTGAAGGAAATATAGTTTTAATAATCGATTTAGATGAAGAATATACCGTATCGCGCCATTTGCTTGAAAAGATTTCATCTTATCTCAGTAACAAGAAAATAATCGGAGCATTAAGCAACCCGTTTTCAGATATTTATATGCTTAAAACTTACTATAAACAAGCCGCAGATACAATAAAAGTAGCAATGTTCAGAAAAGAAGCGGAATATCTTTATTATTATAAAAATCATATTATTGATAGTATGTTGATGACTTGTATTGAAAATGGAGAACCTCAAAATTTAGAACATCCGGCAATAAATATTTTGAAATCTTATGACGCAAATAATGGTACAGATTATTTACATAGCTTAAAAGTTTATATTGAATGTTTTGGCAATATGTCTATGTCTGCTAAATTATTGAATATACATTACAACACAATGAAATATCGTGTAAAAGTTATAGAAAGTGTAGCTGATCTTTCATTAAGCGATATTTCTACCTTTGTCAATATTTATATATCATATAGATTGTATAAAGGATTTGATAAGGTTGATATAGATATTAATAAAGTCCTCTGACTATAGGAGACATAATCTCTTTTTTAAGTCTTCCCGGGCAGAAGGAAGAATTTCTATTTTACACTTCATCTACTCTTTTTCTCAGTCTTTTTCTTGCTTCTGCAATACTGAGTGTCTCAGCTCCACTGATTCTCTCCTGCTCTGCCTTCAGAATTTTTGCACGGAGCTGTAAAATCTGTTCCCTTTTTTTAAAAGCATCTATGCTCATAACAACCAAATCACCCATTTAATCACATCCTTATATCGTTTAATTGATATAATTATATCTCGATATTTGTATGATGTAAAGCAATAATCTCCATTAAAAATGATAATTAACGCCAGTTTATTTAAAAAAGAGCACCCCATTTTTGAAGAATATTGAATTATTATTATGCAATATATAATAAAATTAAATTTAATGAATATCTTGACAATTGATGGTAATAATATTATTATAAATATGAAAAATGCAATAAATAGAACATTTTATATACTTATAATGGCAAGAGGTGCGCGATATGAAAAGAATAATAATGGATGAGTTAGAAAAATGGAAAAACAGAAAGGATAGAAAACCATTAATCATAAAAGGTGTTCGCCAATGCGGAAAGACATATATACTTAATGAATTTGGAAAAAGATGCTACGATGGTATAGCATATTTTAATTTTGAAGGTAATCCTTCTTTAGCAGAGCGTTTTGAACAAGATCTCGACCCGGAACGAATTATCACGGAGCTTGGGGTTTTAAAAGGAAAAAAAATAGACCCTGAAACTACGCTTATAATATTCGATGAAATTCAATTCTGTAATAAAGCTTTGACATCATTAAAATACTTTAGCGAGAAGTTGCCGGAGTATCATATTGTTTGTGCAGGTTCACTTTTGGGCATTTCCTTGTCTAAGCCGCTGTCATTTCCTGTGGGTAAAGTGGATTTTTTAACGATGTATCCTATGAACTTTTATGAGTTTCTACATGCTTGCGGGGAAGATATGCTTGTTGAGTATATTGAAAAAAATGTTAATATAAATGAACCTATGCCCAAGATATTTGAAGACAAGCTTAAAACCTTGCTGAAAACATATTTTGTTACAGGTGGTATGCCTGAAGTGGTTAAGGGATGGATAGATACAAAAGATATTGAAGAGGTCGAAAGAAAGCAGGATGATATATTAAATTCTTATGAGCTGGATTTTGCAAAGCATGCACCTGCAACAGATTTTCCTAAGCTTTCATTAATATGGAAAAGCATTCCAGGACAGCTTGCAAGGGAAAGTGGAAAGTTTATTTATGGTTACGTAAAACCCGGAGCCAGAGCGAAAGATTTGGAAGATTCACTGCAATGGCTGATAAGTGCAGGTATGGTTTACAAGGTCAGCAAAATTGAGAAACCATATATTCCTTTATCTGCTTATGAAAATCAAAAATATTTTAAAATATATATGTCAGATATAGGTCTTATGAGAAGGATATCAAAGCTTCCTGCTTCATCTATATATGAGGATTCAGGACTGTATACAGAATTCAAAGGTGCATTAACAGAAAATTATATATTGAATGAGTTGGTTAATTTGCAAAAAGACGTACCATATTATTGGAAGTCGGGTAATATGGCAGAAGTAGATTTTGTCGCACAGTTTGATGATAAAATTATTCCGATTGAAGTTAAATCAGCATTGAATGTAAAATCTCGCAGCCTTAGCGTTTATCGGGACAAATATAAGCCTGAAATTTCTGTTAGAACCTCAATGCAGAATATCAAAAACAATGAAGGATTAATCAATATTCCGCTTTATATTTTCTGGATGATTAAAATGCTTATACAGTAAAGATTTTTTATATTATAATTGAACCTCATGATATTTGACTATGGGGTTTTTTCTATATGACTTATAAAATTATTAAATTTATCATTATTGATATTTAAGTTTTAGCGAAGTTTTAGCAGTTTTAGCTAAGTTTTAGCTAAGAATGTTATTTGGCAAGTTGTAAAATGAATTGCCCAAAAGAATAAAAAAAGATCCATTCCTGGATCAAATCAGTTATACTTATGTTGAAGACAAAAGTGACTGGAGTGAAACGGAATGGATCAAAACAATAATAACATACAAAAAAGAAAATGGAAACAAATATCTGAAAAAGAGCGTTATAAAATTGAAGCACTTTACGAGCAAGGACTTAAGG
>JAAZCB010000166.1 GCA_012513545.1 Clostridiaceae bacterium | reverse complement strand
ACGATAGCTTCATCAAATTTATCTCCTGCAACTTTTATTGATGAGCTTACAACCGTGCCTCCTAGAGAAATAACTGCAATATCGGTAGTACCTCCGCCAATGTCAATAACCATACTGCCGCAAGCTTTTGCTATGTCTATTCCTGCACCAATAGCAGCCGCAATAGGCTCCTCAATCAAATATGTCTTTCTTGCGCCCGCCTGCATGGCAGCTTCCTTTACCGCCCTCTTTTCAACCTCTGTAACTCCACTCGGGACGCATACAATAATTCTGGGTTTAAAGAGCTTTAGAAGCTTGTTCCCATAAACTTTATTGATAAAATGCTTCAACATTCTTTCGGTAATATCATAATCGGAGATAACGCCTTCTCGCAAAGGCCTTATAGCAACAATATTCCCCGGAGTTCTTCCAAGCATCCTCCTGGCTTCCTCCCCAACAGCAAGCAATTTATTTGAATTCTTATCTATTGCTACTACTGAAGGCTCCTTTAATACGATGCCTTTTCCTTTTATATAAACAAGAACTGATGCAGTTCCCAAGTCAATACCAACATCCTGACCAAGCCCTAACAAAGCGCATCTCCCTTTCCATTAACTTATTGGAAAAATCAATATCATATCTAATATTATCACAATAATTTTTTATTGCAACATTTTTTGTAATATAGATTCTTCCAAAATGGCAAAAATTAAAAGCCGGTTTTGCCGACTTTTAATTAGAGATGTCTATATTTCCTTTATACTTTGCTTTTGTTGCAAGACCCCCGCGTATATGTCTTTCTGCTTTATTTTTTTCCAAAACCGTTTTAGCCTCTTCAGCTAAAGCAGAATTTATCTGTGATAATCTTTCGGTTACATCCTTGTGTACTGTACTCTTACTTATCCCGAATTTTTTGGCAGCAGCTCTTACAGTTGCCTTATTTTCAATAATGTAGTTGGCAAGCTCAACGGCTCTCTCCTCTATGTATCCCTTCAATTATGTGTCCCCCCTTACAATTGATACATTAATATATTTGAATTACAAGATGATTTTGTAATCTATATTTCGGGGATTTGTGTTTCCCTTTAATATATATGCCGTTTGGAATAGTCTTATGAAATTTAATTATCCAAAGTAAGAAAATGATTTGGATTTTGGACGATAAAAAATGCAGGCTTCAGTGAATTACTGAAAGTCTGCATTTTCTAAAGGAATTTATGCTGTTTTATTATAAGTTCATTTAAGCCCGCTTAGTAATTTATCAACCTCGGATGTCACTCTACAAAATCGTTCGTGATAATTTCCACTAACACTTATATACTCAATACCCCGCTCATCAAATAAGTGCTTTATCTGATTCCCATACTTTACCCGCTCGGAAGCTATCACTTCACTTCTATCGCCATCCTGTACAAATTCCACATCAGGCTCCAGATAAAAAACCAGATCATAATGGTTAATGTCTGAAATTGCATCCGCCAGTGCCTTATTCTTCTGCTTTTCATTTTGCGGATCCTCCAGAAAATCAATATAGAACCTGGTAATCAATCAATCCGTGTCAATAAACAGTACTTTGTTACTATACTTAACTGCCTCTAATTCATTCCTTTTATGAGTCAGGAGGATATCTGTGAAATCACTCGGAATCATCAGTAAATCTGTTCCTGAACGCTCTGAAATCTCTCTTCCTGCTTCGTCAATATAATTAGTATTATAATAATTTGCCAAATTAATTGTAAGCGTTGATTTTCCAGTGCTTTCTCCGCCAATAAGCAGTACTTTTTTAGTGAAATACGGTTTCACTACGTTTGGAATGTTGTCCCAATGAGCATAGGGATTCTTTCGCACCTCTGTTGAGCTAATTCCGTTCCGTTCTATGATATAAAGCTCACTCTCTTCATAGCACTGATTCCAAAAGCTGTTTTCGTCATAATCACTTCCACAGAAAACCACGTCAATTGGCTTCCCTATCATGTTTTTTACTTTCTGCGCATCCCTATGCCAGTACTCTTTTGTGTACGAAGCCTTTGTTGCTGCATCATCCTCAAGAAAGTGTATCCTGACATTCCCAATATGCTTTGTCACCTGATAAATCCAACGATACCGAATTCTCGGCTCAATCTCATTGCGGTTAATACCGCAGCTGATAATAATGTGCAGTTCCCTGCACTGGTTTGCAGCTTCAATTATACATCTGACATGACCTTGATGAAGAGGATTAAAAGATCCCCCGTACATACCCAAGTTATACATTTGCTTAAACCCTCCTGCTTTCCCTGTACCACCTTGTTACTGCTATTATAATTGTCGCAATAATATCTAGTCAACCTTGAAGATGAAACTGTGGCGAAACAATCTGACGGTTCTCCTGTTTCACTCAGTCCAGTTAAGCGTCCCCCTGTTTCTTAATAACAGATGTTTATATCTAATTCTTGATATTTGCTTCATATTATTATATTATTCCAGTAATATCTATACTTAGGGGGAGTTTTTGTGGTTAATAAAAAGTATCGCTTTAGAAGTTTATCAAAACAAACATTTTTCATTTTAATCACTGTCATCATGGTAATACAAAGCATGAGTTTCAGCTATCCGCAAGTTTATGGTGCCGATGAAAACACAGCAGTCATTGAATACCCGCCTCTCGAATGGTCTAAAACAGTTTATCAGGCGGCAAATACTTTTTATTCCTGCAGGGTACTTCAAACAGATGATGATGGTGACGGGAAAGCAGACGATGGCTATATCACAGGCAGCGAATACTACAACAGCAGTACTTCAAGATATGATACGTATTTTGTGAAAGCCTCCTCCGACGGCACCAGGCAGTGGACATTAAGGATCGACGCTACTAAATGGGTAGTAAATACTCTGCCATGTCAGGGAAAAGATGGCTGCTTTTATGCTGTGGGCTCGCCTGCACAATTACGAAATGGAGATCCTCTGAAATTCTGCATTATAAAAATAGATCAGAACGGGAGCGTGCTCTGGGAAAAAATATATTTTACACCTGAGGGCTATCCGAATTACTCCCGTGGAGATGCCATATGCAGCACTGATGATGGAGGTATTGTAGCAATTGGTCAGGTAATTAAAAACTTTAAATCCAATGATTCTTTAAGTACTTATGGTGTTGTTAAGATAAATCCGGAGGGTGATGTAATATGGCAAAAGGAATTCGGAGATCCCCGGCTTTACTGCAAAGCTGAAACGATTAAGGAGACAAAAGACGGCGGCTTTATAATAGGAGGCACGAAAACATATGTTGATCAAGGCTCTCCCGGTCAAATACAGCAAGTACTTCCAGTCTTTTCTCTCATGAAGCTTAATTCTTTGGGAGGTCTTTCATGGGAAAAGACATTTAACTACCTATTACCGAATTCTCAGGATATGGGATACCAGGCAGTTGAAGCAAGCGATGGAGGATATTATTTATGTGGTGAAACAGACACAAAGGACTCAATCGGTAATATTGCCTGTGTGGTTAAAACAGACAAATATGGCAATCATCTATGGCATAACTTTATTATGGGTGATAAGGGTTCAGCAGCATCGTCTGTTGCACCTACAGCAGACGGTGGCTGTATTACAGCGGGTTATATTTACACTGATTCAGACACTTATTGCTCCTATATGTCAAAATTAGATGCAAACGGTACAAAATTATGGGAAAAGTTAATCGATTACGCGGAAGTCAGATGGATTGCTCCAACGTCCGACAAGGGTATGGTCCTTTGCGGTAACAAAAACAAAGCATTATTCCTCGAAAAATACGGAGCTGATACTGACAGTTCAAGTATTAGCCTTAATGCTAATTGTAACCAGGACTTGACCAAACTGGACATTGTCGCTAGAGCAATCTCTTCCGAAACTGGTCTTCTCACTCCGGATAATACAAAAACTGCAACATATGAACTGCTTGACAGTGATCAAAAATCACTTGGGGTTCACGGATCACTTCAGTTTGACCCTGATTCTTCCTCATGGAAGATAGAAGATATCTCTCCTTTGACAGATGGATCCTTTACTGATCATGTACGTGTATCTTTTATCGATAAGGAGGGACATAAAATCACAGAAATCAGTGCTGTAGAAATAATAAACCTGTACACTTCTTCGTCCAAACCTCTGGATGGATCCGGTTTAATGATTTATGCAACAGTGAAGGAATTTGACCAGTACCTTGTTACTTCAGGCAGTGAAAATATGAAAATAATAATTAAGGAAACCGGTGAGGAAATTGAACTCTCAGACAGCGAGGCAGTAAATGACCTGGCTCCTAACGACGGAGTTTATGCTTCATGGTACACAGTCAAAGATAAGGAAGCTAAGACGCTGGTACTTTACAAGGATGGCTGTGAAGTTTATTCTAAAACAATCACTCCTGTAGACCAGGCTGACCTTGTAGTTCTCACCGATTACCTGTCACTATACAAAACATT
>JAAZCB010000165.1 GCA_012513545.1 Clostridiaceae bacterium | reverse complement strand
TGCTCCGCATTATCTGCTTATTGTAGACAGGATTGATAACCTCGATATATTGGAAGTATGGGTAGAAATGACTCAAAGCCTTTTCTCTGATGAGGTAAAAAGGGTTGAAGAGATAGAAAAGAAGATCAGAAAAGAAATTGAGAGTACTCTTGGAATAAATGCAAAAGTTAGGCTAGTTGAGCCAAAGACAATTGAAAGAAGCGAAGGAAAGGCAAAACGTGTTATAGACAAGAGAAAACTATAGGAATAATTATTATGTAGTTACCTGTCAATATTAAAAGGAGGGACAAAAAATGCTTGTAAAGCAAATTTCCATTTTTATTGAGAACAAGTCAGGAAGGCTTGCAGAAGTAACTAAGGTTTTAGGAGACAGCAATATTGATATCAGTGCCCTTTCCATAGCGGACACTACTGATTTTGGAATTTTAAGGCTGATAGTAAACGACCCTCAAAAAGCCGAACAGGTATTAAAGGAACATGATTTTACAGTAAGTTCTACCAATGTTATTGCTATAGCTGTAGAGGATAAACCTGGAGGTTTGTCAAAGGCATTAAGTGTACTTGAGAGTAAGTCAATAGGTATTGAATACATGTATGCTTTTGTTGGTAAAGCAGCTAATGAAGCACTGGTTATACTTAGGGTTGAAAATCCCAACAAAGCTGTGGAGGTTCTAACAGAAAATCAAATCAAGGTACTTTCTTCAGACAACGTCTACAAGCTTTAAATAAACCTTTGGATAAAAAACGGGAGCGTGTTGGAGTTAAATCTTTGACACGTTCTTTTAATTGAAAATCAAACTTTCCCAAACGATTATTAGATAGTATAATAAAAATAAAATATTTTAATGGATTGATATTATGAATGATAAAAAGGAACCTTTAGCACACAGGATGCGCCCTAAAACCCTTGAGGATTTTTTTGGTCAGGAGGACATTGTAGGCAATGGAAAACTCCTTTACAGGATGATAAAAGCTGACAGAATAAGTTCAATAATTTTGTTTGGTCCTCCGGGCACAGGCAAGACATCGCTTGCAAGAATAATTGCAAATAATACAAAAGCAAATTTTCAAAAGCTTAATGCTGTTACGTCGGGGGTTGCTGATATAAAAAGAGTTGTGGCCGATACTCAAAATCAGATTTTAAATCCTGGTGGAAAAACAGTGCTTTTTATTGATGAGATTCACAGATTTAACAAGTCTCAACAGGATGCCTTGCTCCCATTTGTTGAGGATGGCACAATAATACTGGTTGGGGCTACTACTGAAAACCCATATTTCGAAGTGAATAAGGCTTTGATTTCCAGGTCTTCTGTTTTTATGCTGAAGCCTCTTGATGATAAGGCAATAAAAAGTATTGTAAGAAGTGCACTTAATGATAAGGAAAGAGGACTTGGACAGTATGATATTGAAATTGAGGAGGAGGCACTTGAATACCTCGCCCAGGTTAGTGCCGGAGATGCCAGAATAGCATTAAATGCCGTCGAGCTGGCTGCTATTACCTCGCAATTGGATGAAAACGGGAAAATTCACATGGATATTTCTCTTATAGAAGAATGTGTGCAGAAAAAGGCTGTCAGGTATGATAAATCGGGTGAAGGTCACTATGACAATATTAGTGCCTTTATAAAATCAATGAGGGGAAGTGATCCTGATGCCGCTGTGTTTTATCTTGCCAGAGCACTTTATGCTGGTGAGGATCCCTTATTTTTAGCCAGAAGGATCATGATATGCGCTTCAGAGGATGTAGGTATGGCAAATCCGACTGCCCTGCAAGTCGCAGCTTCAGCTGCACAGGCAGTAAATATGATCGGTATGCCTGAGGCAAGAATAATACTGTCCCATGCTGCCGTTATGGTAGCCACGAGTCCAAAATCAAACTCATGTTATATGGCAATAAATAAGGCCTTGGAGGATGTAGAAAACAGAAATACCGGGGAAGTGCCCATGCACCTTAGAAATGCGGTTACCTCAGGGATGAAGGAGCTTGGATATGGAAAAGGCTACAAATACGCTCATGACTATCCGAGGAATATAGTTGAGCAGGAATACCTTCCTGAGCAAATGAGAGGTACCTTGTATTATAACCCTTCAGACAACGGATATGAATTAAAGATTAAAGAGTGGCTTGAAAAAAGAAGGAAAAATTCTAAAAAATATTAGATAAATTTTAAGATTTTTTTTCATACTTAGCGTATAATGTGTAAGTAAATAAAAAATATACTATTATGAGAGAGGTCGGAAAATGAACAAGAAACAGTTAATAGGGTTGGTAACAGCAGGAGTTGTTTTTATTGTTGTATGCTCCTCTGGTATAATTATGAACAGTTGGTCAAAGAAATTTGAATCAAACGCTAGTTTAAGCGATTCTTTTTTAAAGGGAAAAGCACTGCCTGTAACGCCTTATATCGGTGTAGTAAAGGTAGAAGGCACAATTATTGATTCTGGCAGTTCAGGGTTTATGAAAGCAGGCTATGATCATCAAGGTACTTTGGATCTTATTGATGAAATGAAAGAATCCTCAAGTAACAAAGGGATTCTGCTTTACGTTGATTCACCCGGGGGAAGTGTCTACGACAGCGATGAACTTTATTTAAAACTTAAGGAATATGTTGAAAAGACAGAAAGGCCTATATGGACCTATATGGCAGACCAGGCATGCTCGGGCGGCTATTATATATCAATGGCTTCAGAAAAAATATTTGCAAATCGTAACACCTGGACCGGTTCTATCGGTGTCATCATTTCATTGACAAATATGAAGGATTTGTACGAAAAAATCGGATTAAAAGGTATTCATATAACAAGCGGCAAAAACAAATCAATGGGTGCAAGTGATCTGGAGTTGACACAAGAGCAGCAGGAAATACTTCAGAGTATGGTTGATGAAAGTTATGAACAATTTGTCGAGATTGTGGCAGATGGCAGGAAAATGACGGTTGATAAAGTTAAGGAAGCAGCAGATGGTAGAATTTATACCGCAAAACAAGCAGCTGATAAAGGGCTTATCGATGAAATTTCAACCTATGAGAAGGTTAAGGAAGATTTTAGTAAGGAACTTGGAAATGTAGAGATTTATTCTCCGGAAGAAAATGATATTCTTGGTTTGGGCAAGCTATTTGGTTATGCAAATAAATTAAAGTCACGCTCCGATGCAGAGCTCTTAGTTGAGTTGGTGGAGAAAAAAGGAAGTGGGGTGCCGATGTACTATGCAATGCCAGGAGAATAATAATGCTATTAGTTACGCAGGCTTTGGAGTTCGTTTTGCAGCTCATGCAATTGATTTTCTGATACTGGGTTTAGTACTTTTATTGGTGCGCATACCCGCTCTTATAGCTTTTCTTGTGAGTCCGGATAATCCCTTTACAAATCCGTTTCTTTTCAAGTTTAGTGCCTATGATATTCTGATTTATCTTTTAGGTGCATTGTATTATGTTGTCATGACATACTACTCAGGAGCTACTTTGGGGAAAAAGTTCCTCAATATTAAAGTAGTCAGTGCTGACGGTAACAAACTTACGTTTATTAATGTTTTATACAGGGAGACAATAGGAAAATATCTATCAGGAGCATTGATTTTTATTGGCTATTTTATGATTGCGCTTGATGAGCAAAAACGAAGCCTTCACGACAGACTTTGTGATACGAGGGTTATATACAACTTTAAAATACCTGTAAAAGTGGTGGAAAGAAAACCTGAAAAGAAATATGCATGGATCTGGAATGTAAAGGAAGAATTTATGGAGGAATACAAAAAATTGTATTCGGATAATTCTTCCGGGATACTTGAAGAGCAGAAAAATGCGGGATACAGGAATCCTTCTGTATTTAATAACGGCAATCAGTATTATTACATATTTGAATGCAATAATATAGAGCATGCCAACAACTATCTTTCCAACAGCCAGATTTGTAAAGACTGGTATGAGTCTGTTTCAAATATGCTGGAAGGTGCTTTTGAACTAAAAAAACCTGAAATCGAATAAAGTGATAAAGGAAAGCGGTAAAGCTGCTTTCCTTTTTTAGTATTATAATTATCCATAAAATAGTTTTAATTATGTTTACATAAAGTCAAAAACTTCAAATTTAATGGTTGTTGATTGGTAAATAATATAGTATTATTAATTTAGAGATAAAAAGCAAATCTTATCTATTTGATAAGTATGTGTTTTTTGTAGTTTATTTGTAAATTTGCCGGGAGGGGTCAGTAAATGAAAAAAGTATCTTCAATTGTTATTGTGGCTGTTATGCTGCTTACAACTGTTATTGCGCCGATTTTCAACACATCGGCTGCAAATGTTTCCAGTTCGAGCTATCCTGAAGCATTAAAGGATGCGATTTGGTTTTACGATGCCAACAAGTGCGGGAAAGATGTAGCCGTCGACAATGTTTTCAGTTGGAGGTC
>JAAZCB010000164.1 GCA_012513545.1 Clostridiaceae bacterium | reverse complement strand
GTTAAACGTTTTTGACAATCTTCTTTTCTGCCGCACACGACGTGCGGCTTTCTTCGCAAGGGGCATGTCTTGAATCTTCATAATCTTCATTCCATATTATACCCCAGCCGAAAATTGCCTACAACGGGTCCGCCCACAGCCGCTGTGGCGGCAGTAATGCGGCTGTACTCAGACGCTTTACTGCTGCCATTGTGGCTTGGGCGTGTTAGTGGCTCGTTTGACTACCGTTTGTCTTTTTGCGCATGGACGCGCTCTCTATTTATTCTTTTTCGATTATTAAGTTTTTCCCAAAATTTCATTTAATAAAACATTGTTTGATTTGTTAAATGTAAATTATTCTACCACCAAGAGTTATTAAATTCTTCAACCGTCATTGTTCCACTGAGTACTTGGAACAATGCCATGATCTTATCCACTTCTACTGATAATGCTATCAACTTTCCATTCACGACCCCTATAGCTTTTGAAACCTTTTCTGTTCTCTCTAATTCTTCCTTGCTCTGAGATTCTGTAATTAGGTTTGGTTCACGGGTTACCGTTCCGTTATTACCTATACTTATATAAAATCCAGTTTGTTTTTCCCTATCTAATATTCCTTTTGCAATTCTATTCGCTTGAGGATCAATTTCGCGTCCAGGTGAATCTAACCATTCCATTCGATGAAATTGTTTAACGTACTCAAGCACAATTATATGAACTGCATCTATCACAAAGTCTGGGAAATTACTAGCTCCTCTGTAGAGCTCGTTATATCTCTCTTTCATATCAATCCAGTCCCAGTCATTTCTTTCCAGGTAAGCCATAATTAGTGCAACAAGTTGTTTGCAAGAGTGGCTCCTAAAAGCCTTTTGAAGCCCATCATTCCAAGGCATTTTACCTTCAGTTGCAAGATGAAGCATAAACGCCTTACCAAATTCTTCTTGAGCAAGTATTGAAATACTATATGCAGTAGGATATCGTTCCATATCATGAAGTAAAATCGCATCCTCATGCAATCGTCTGGCATTATTAATTACCATAACACCAGACTGGTGTGTAATACTTTTGTCCATGTGATTTAATTTATTCTTTCTCCTAATTGCTATACAACAAAGTTATTCAGTTACAATATTACCATTTTCCTCTATTCGTAAAGTTACCCATTCTATATTGCCTTTACTAATAGCGCCTTCAATGCTTTGTTGTATTTTTTTGTGAGCAGGAGTTTTTGGTTTTCGATCCAAGAAAACTATATTATTCAGGCTTTTATTTTTCATTCCATTAAAAACAACATAGTCAACAGGGTGAAAAATGACTTTTGCATCATCAGGATTCAATTTTCGTGGGGTAAATATTTTGTCAATTTTTTTTACATATCTCATTGCTTGCTTCCGGCCATCATCTCTTGCATTTTCTCTTAATTCACTCTCTTGTTCATTTAATTTTTGATTACCTCTATCAATTTTTTTTCTGACTGAGATTAATCTTTCCATCCAGTCATTTTCTGGGGGAGTATCTTTAAAGATTCTGCCTTCACTTAATCTGAACAATTCACCACATTCAGGGCATAAACCGAATATTTTTTGCTGAGTATTAAAAAGATGCAGTACATTTTTGTTTGACATATTGGTACCCTTAATATATGTTAAGATCGACTTTTTTATTTTCGACTAAATTTTTAATTTCTCGTTGATTTTTTTTCAACTGCGCATTACCTGTTTTTATGTCTGTGAATATTAACCTTGAGACCTTGCCACTATTGCGTAAACCCTCGAAAATTATATAATCTATAGGATCGAATAAAGAACGGCAATCATTTCTATCAAAGCAAAAGCCTTTTAAGCATGGTGCTAATCTCTCAAGAATAAAACCTATATTTACAGATTTTGTGACAATTTGTGATTTTTCAGGTATTTGTTTTTTTCTGTTCCTTAAATCCTTTTCTAATTCCTTTAGTTTTGCCATTTCTTCATCGTAAGCAACCTTAGCTTCATCAGTAAACTCATCAAGAAAAAACAGACCCGCATCTTTTAATCGTATTTTTTCATCGCAACAAGGACACATTATATAAAATTGTCCTGTGGACAACTCTGCAATAATATCATATGCATCACTTCGTAAACTCATTACTGCTCCTATAATAAATGTGGAAAAATACGAACAAACAATATTATATATAAACTATAAATTAATTTTTAATTTATCTGACAAATCGTCAATAAATTTCCTTTTTCGTTTATTATTCATACCCTTAAATTTTGAAAGTAATTCAGCATCACCTACAGCCTCTAACATCGATATTGTGATTGCTTCTAACTTATTATCCGATTCTTTCACTTCATTTTTAACCGAAGATAAATCACTTAACAATGAAATTTTATCTGGGTTCTTAATAAGCATGATTAAAATTTCACGTAAAATAAAATCAGCTACAAAACTTACAACTTCACTGATTTTAGTCTCATTATTGTGATTTGATAAATCATTATTTATTTTTTTAATTATGGAAATTTCGGCTTGTTTAACAAAGATATGAAAAGCTGAAGAAAGTTCTTGCGGAATAACTGCTGATTGTAAAAACATTTTTAATAATTCTGGTTGTTCAATAAGGTTTTCGAATGTTTCTTTTATATCTTTTTCAGTTACATTAATATTTATCTTTTCTTTCATTTGGGCCTTACCACCTTTCTAAAGATTTTAATGCAACTTTTTTACATCCATTTTTTTGTCTTAATGCGCATGGATGCGCTTCTGGTAAATTCTCTACTTAAAAACATTCCTGTTGTGATTTCAATGGCGCAATATACATATGTTGTCGCTAAAAAATCGGTCCAGACCTTCCTTACATCAAGCTATACGCTTGCAATATAGGGCTTGATGAATTAGTAATATATTAATATTTTGCGATTTCATTTCACTTCTTTACATCATTCATAATACTTCAATAGATCTTCCTGTGAAATGTTGATTTCATTTTTTCCAAACAAATCATTAAGGAAACGAATACAAGGATGTTTTTCATCCTTTTCAAGATTTCTGGCAAATTTAAAAGCACTTAACGGCTTTCCATCTTTGGAGTCAAATATATAGCCATGTGCATTTTCGAAATTCAAATAATGTACAAACCGCCTTGCAATATTTGGATGTTGTCCATTAGATAACATAATTTGTTTCCAAATATTTTCATTTGCTGTGAACATAGCATTTGTTTTTTCACCTTTTTCAGTTACAGATGACTTTTCATCACAATCGTGAACAATTACATGCTTTATTCCAAAATGTGTAAGTATTTTTTGGTAGAATTGGATATTTGATTTTGAACCAGTGTTCAATACAAAATATTTGTTATTTTCATAAAACTTGTTTATTAGCTCCCTGAAAATAATTGCTTCAGTGTCACCTTCGACTAGTATTGCTTGATCAGAAAAGAACGATTCACACATATGTGGATTAAATCGGTTACACATCTGCAATTTTTCTTTGTCCTCTGCATCAAATAAATTAAAATCAACTTGGTATGTCCGTGTGCAATTATTTTTATCATCTTTGACAAGCCTAACGAGAGATGAATGGTGTTCACTTAAATCAATCATCATTGGAGAATGTGTTGAACATAGTATTTGGTAAGGGCTGTTTTTAGACAAAGCATAAAGTTGTTTACGAAGAGAAAAAAGAGCTTCAGGGTGTAAGTACAATTCAGGCTCCTCAAACAAAATTAAATATTGCTTTTCAGAACCTGCAATTTCTGTTTGATAGGTGGACAAAAAACTAAAGAAGGCTTGCCTTATGAGGCCATGCCCATTCCTTTTTAAATCAATATCTATATCCTTATCTTTTTCATGAACAAGCAGACCATGAGTTGACTTAAGTGTTTTTGTTAAATCAATTCCTTCGTCTGGCAGTGGGTAAATTGAAATTTCGAATTTTGGAAATATTTCAGAAAAGAAACTATTCATTTTATTGTTAATTACTTTTATATCATCTGATTCAGAGATTTCTGATTTTAATTCCTGTAAACCATTAATAAGGTTTTTATATGTTTCAGAATAAGTTGTCTCAAGCTTTTTAATGTGATTTTTTGTTATTATGTCATTTATCGATTTTTCTAAATCTTCTATTGTCAAAACTGCATTGATATTAATGGCAAACGGAGAATATTTCTTCAAAAGGGTATCAAAACCACCAAAACCACCATCACAGTATTTTTCTTCTTCAGGATTAAATGTCTGCTTTTGTCCGATATCTGAAGTATTAGACCAGATTTTTCTAATTAAGATCTCATTATTCTTTGTAACCCATTTCTTTGCCCAGTTTGGGTCCTCTTTATTTAATGTTTTATCATTTTGATCAACCTTCAAATCAACACTGTATATCGCTTCGATCTCAATCGGGATATTCAAATCATGATTAAAAAAGTCATTTATTGTTGGAATCTTTTTAGGTTCTACAAAAAAATTGTAAGCTGAAAGATAACTAGATTTACCAGCATTATTTTTACCGATTAAGTAAATTATATCAGACTGACTGAAGTCAATACAATTTCCATCACCATTAAGACCTCTGAAATTTTTGATACATAGTTTTTTTAGCTTCATCCTATTCCCCTTGTTTGTCGAGCAGATAATAGTTCAAAATCTTTTTGAATATCCAGTTTCTTCTAGTTCTCTTTCCGCGCTCACGATGAGCGCTCCCAAACGGTAGGCACATGGACACTAACGCTTTCAGGCATGCAGAAGTTGCCGCTCATAAATAAATATATATTCCACAGTGACCAGCGGCAATTTGGGGCGT
>JAAZCB010000163.1 GCA_012513545.1 Clostridiaceae bacterium | reverse complement strand
TCGACCCGTAGCGAGTTTACATTCTCTTAGCCTTGGAGCTTTAGTTCTTGGAATAATCTGGTGCACGATTAAAATGTACACCCGATATTTACTGTCAGGTTTATTTTTTTATGTATTTATTATATAATTACTTAATGAGATTTATCTGTAGGGATATATTATAATTGTTCTATATAATTTATGGTTTATAGCGGATATTAAAGATACTGATATTTTGAGCAGAATAAAGCATTTTGAGCTAAAAAGAATAGCTCTTACAAAACATAAACCATATGAAATATTGTACTAATAGCGAGCAGCTAAATAAATATTAAACAGTCTGGGGGGAATAATATGTTTTCAGTTACTGTAAAGCAGATTATGAATGATTTCCAACTTGAACAAATAACTGATATTAAAAGACTTGAAGATATTCTGATAACATCGGCAGATGTAAACAGGCCTGGTTTGCAGCTTGTTGGCTATCTTGAGTATTTTGGAACAGACAGGGTTCAGATAATAGGCAAAGTAGAGACAACTTACCTTGCATGTCTCAATTCGCAAGAACGGTATTTGCGCTTGGATGAATTCTTTAAATGCGGGTTTCCGTGCATGGTTATTGCAAGAGGTCTGGATGTTTTTCCTGAGATGTATGATATAGCAAATAAATACGAGATTCCCATATTAAGGACATACGACATAACCTCAAGGTTTTTAAGCGGCTTGATAAGTTATCTGAATAAAGAGCTTGCACCTAGAACAACTAAGCATGGGGTTTTTGTAGAGGTGTATGGGGAAGGTATATTAATTCTTGGGGAAAGCGGCGTTGGTAAGAGTGAAACGGCTTTGGAGCTTGTAAAAAGGGGACATCGACTTGTGGCAGACGATGTTGTTGAAATCAGAAGGGTATCGGAAAAAACGCTGGTAGGAAATGCTCCGGATATAATAAGACACTTTATTGAGATCAGGGGAATTGGGATTCTGGATGTTAAGAAGCTTTATGGTGTAGGCTCTGTTAAAATGACCGAAAAAATTAAGCTGGTAATAAAGCTTGAGATTTGGGACGATAAGAAAAACTACGACAGGCTTGGGTTGGTGGATGAAACTACTGATATACTCGGTATAAATGTTCCTTGCCTTACTATTCCGGTAAGACCTGGCAGGAACCTTGCGATAATAACCGAAGTGGCTGCTATGAATAACAGACAGAAAAAGATGGGATATAACGCAGCTAAAGCACTTAATGAACGTGTAATGAGTGAAATCAACAAGTCGTCTTCGTAAGTAGTTCAATCAGTTCTTTCAAAACATAAGCCATATTGAATGGAGGAAAGGTTTTGTATTTTGAAGTGGATACACATACACATTCTGTTTCGAGTGGTCATGCATACTCTACAGTCCAGGAAATGGCCAGGGAAGCATATCTTAATGGTATCAAAATGTTTGCTCTTACGGACCATGGTCCGGCTATGCCAGGTGCACCCGCTCTGTATCATTTCGGTAACCTCAAGGCAATACCGGAGTTTCTTTATAATGTTAGAGTGTTAAAGGGAGCAGAAGCAAATATAATAGATTATTCAGGCGGATTGGATATACCTGAGGGATATTTGAAAAGACTTGATTTTGTAATGGCCGGGTTTCATGAAATATGTATATTGCCATCTACAAAAAGGGAACATACAGAGGCTATGATAAACGCTTTGAAAAATCCGTATGTAGATGCAGTTTCACATCCTGGCAATCCGCAATTTGAAGTTGATATTGAAAGGGTAGTAGCAACTGCAAAGGAATTCGGGAAGCTAATAGAAATTAACAATCACTCTTTTATTGTGAGAACTGGCAGCGAAAAAAATTGTAAAAACTTTGCATTGGAATGTAAGAGAGCAGGAGTTAAAATAGTGTGTGGGAGTGACGCTCATATAAGCTTTGATGTTGGTAAGTTTAACAAAGTTGATGAGCTTTTGCAGGGAATCGATATGCCTGAGGAGCTTGTAATGAATACTTCCATTCAAAAGCTTTATGAGTATTTGGAAATAAAGAATAAAAGAATTAAGAATTTAACAGCAAAAGTATAAGGAAAGTAAAATATAATGTACTAGAGATTGATGCATAGTTTATAAGGAGCTGGGTTTATTGAACAAGGAGCTTATATATCAAGCAGTTGCTAGTATTACTGACGAAAAAAATATTAAGATTGATGAACCTATGAGATGCCACACGTCTTTTAAGGTAGGAGGACCTGCAGATTTATTGGTTGCCCCTGCTTCATCTGAAGAGTTGAGCAGGATTATAAAGTATTGTAAAAAGGAAGATGTCCCCATATTTGTTATGGGAAACGGGACGAATCTTTTGGTAACCGATAAAGGAATAAGGGGGGTAGTAGTAAAAATCTTTGACAATTTCAATAAGTATACTGTCAAAGATAATGTAATAGAGGCATATGGAGGTGCACTGCTTTCAAGTGTGTCAAAAGCTGCTCTCAAAAACGAACTTACCGGTCTTGAATTTGCGTCGGGAATCCCGGGAACTATAGGTGGCGCTGTAGCAATGAATGCCGGGGCTTATGGCGGTGAGATGAAGGATGTTGTTGTTGAAACCGAGTATATGGATAAAGATGGCGAAGTCAGGCTTATTAAGGGTGAAGAGCATGAATTCGCATACAGAACAAGCTTTATACAAAAGCAGCATGGGATTGTCTTGAAATCAAGACTGAGGCTTAAGGCAGGAAATAGATCGGAGATTGAGAAGCTGATGGAGGACCTGACGTACAGACGTCGGGATAAACAGCCTCTTGAAATGCCCAGTGCCGGAAGTGTTTTTAAGAGACCGGAGGGATACTTTGCGGGAAAACTGATTGAGGACTGTGGGCTTCGTGGATATAGTATAGGTGGAGCGCAGGTATCTTTTAAGCATTGCGGTTTTATTGTCAACAATGGAAACGCTGATTCAAGAGATGTCTTAAACCTGGTTAAATTTATACAGGAAAGAGTTAAAGAGAAGTTTGGAGTTGAACTACTAACGGAAATCAGAATAATCGGAGAACAATAGAAATGTGGGGGTACAAATGAGGTTTGTTATTATAACAGGCTTGTCTGGAGCAGGAAAAAGTTTGGTTGTTAAATATCTGGAGGACTTTGGTTTTTTTTGTGTCGACAATCTGCCACCTCTTCTGATACGGAAGTTTGCAGAAATATGTATTCAAAGCAGAGGAAAGATTAATAAAATTGCACTGGTTATTGATATAAGGGGCGGTGAGCTTTTTAATGATTTATTTCCTGAGCTTAGTGCATTAAAGGAGGCAGGAATACCGTATGAAATCCTTTTCCTTGAAGCTTCAGACCAGGTGCTTATAAAGAGGTTCAAGGAAAGCAGGAGGGTACATCCTTTAGCACCTGAAGGAAGGTTGATGAAGGGAATAAAGCAGGAAAGGGAAATCCTTAAGGAAATCAAGAAGAACGCTACTCATGTTATAGATACTTCAGGATTAACACCCAGACAGTTTAAGGAAGAGGTCACAGGAATATTCGTTGAAGGCAAAAAATTTGATGGCATGATAATAAATATTATTTCCTTTGGCTTTAAATATGGGATTCCAATGGATTGTGACCTGGTTTTTGATGTAAGATTCATTCCTAATCCATATTATATAGAGGCAATGAAGAGACAAACGGGAAGGAATGAAGCGGTCAGGGATTATGTTCTTGATTTCCCGGAAACAAAAGAATTTTTAGAAAAGACATATGGCATGCTGGAATTTTTGATACCGAATTATATTAAAGAAGGAAAGTCTCAATTGGTTATAGGAATAGGATGTACAGGTGGAAGACACAGATCGGTAGCTATTTCAGAGGAGTTATTTTCATATCTCTCACGAAAAGAGCATCGTGTGGTTGTAGATCATAGAGATATTGAGAAGGATGGCAGAGGTGAAAAATTATGACAGTTATAAGCCGGCTGAAAAAACTCTTTCACAACCTCAGATGGATATTGATGGATTTGATTGGAGTCTTTTGTATCAGTTCGGGAATGTTTATAATTTATATAGGCCAAGGAGTATTGAATATTCTACTATTTAGTATTTCAGTTATACTTGGTTGTATTTTTATATACATTTCTGTGCAATTTATATCTATGGATTTATACCATGAACTGGTGGATAACAACTTCCGCAATCCATTGGTGAAGAGCAGGCTTAAAAGCTTGCTCCGTGAAAAGAGGATGTTAGGCAAGGGACCGAAAATAGTTGTGCTGGGCGGAGGAACAGGATTGTCAACTATGCTTCGCGGGCTTAAGTCGTACAGTTCCAATATTACTGCAATTGTAACTGTGGCCGATGACGGCGGAGGCTCTGGAATCCTCAGGCAGGACCTGGGAATACTTCCGCCGGGGGATATAAGAAATTGCATACTGGCATTGGCAGACACGGAACCGGTTATGGAGAAATTGCTTCAATACAGATTTCAGGACGGAATGCTTAAAGGACAAAGCTTTGGAAACCTCTTTCTGGCTGCCATGGATGGTATATCCTCTAGTTTTGAGGAAGCTGTAAGAAGAATGAGTGATGTGTTGGCTGTCACCGGAAGGGTGCTCCCTGTGACATTACAGGATATCAAGCTTTGTGCTGAACTTGATGATGGTTTTACAATATGCGGAGAGTCAAATATATCCAGACACAATGATTTTCATAAAGGTAAAATTAAAAGAGTTTATATGGAGCCTAAAGACGTTAAACCATTAAAAGAGGCTATTGATGCAATAAATGATGCAGATATAATTGTGTTAGGGCCGGGGAGTCTTTATACAAGCATTATGCCCAACCTTCTTGTTAATGGAATATGCGATGAAATAAAGGCTTCTAAGGCAGTTAAGCTTTATGTCTGCAATGTTATGACACAACCTGGGGAGACGGAGGAATATTCCGTTTCGGACCATATTAAGGCTATTGAGAAGCATTCGTTCAAGGGGATAGTTGATTACTGCATAGTCAATACCGAAGATATACCAGGTCAATTGAAAAAGAAGTACGAAGAGGATGGTGCATCCACGGTCAGGCTGGACCCTGACTATTTCGAAGGTTGTGGAGTGAAAGTAGTCAAAGGAAGTTTTGTTACAATAAACAATAATTATGTAAGGCATGATACAAAAAAACTTGCTCAAGCGATTATTGATACTGCTTTTGACGCATTTATGCAAAAGGATAGGAAGGTTGAAACCGGGTTTTACAACGTACATGTAAAGAATAAGCTAAAGAAAAATGTAGGATAAAAAACCAAATAATACGGAGGTTGAAACCATGCACTTTGGAAAATCGAACTGGAGAACTTATGAACAGGGTATACAGAAAGAATGGCTTTTAACTAATGGAATTGGAGGTTTCGCATCGTCTACAATTATAGGAGCCAATACCAGAAGATATCATGGCCTTCTTGTAGCGGCATTAAAGGCACCTGTAGCAAGACATCTGATTTTATCGAAAATTGATGAGAGTATAAACATCGATGATGAATCGCACAATTTGTATTCATATGAGGTGCCGGGATTTATTATGAAAGGGTTTCATTACCTTGAGAGATTTTCTAAGAACCCGCTTCCAACATATTTTTACAGGATAAAAGATGTTTTCATTGAAAAAAAGATTTGTATGGTTAACGGCGAAAATACAGTTGTAGTAGTTTACACAATCAAAAACGGAACATCAAAGGCCGGTTTAAGACTGACACCCCTTGTTAATTTCAGGGATTATCACTATAATTCAAAAAGGGAGTATATAAACTTTAACAAGCATGTGGAAGGTCAAACTATGACCATCAGGCCTGCTTATTTTGATTTGGATATAAACCTGCACTCAAGTGAAGGCAGGGCAAAACCCCTTGATGATGGATGGTTTTATAACATGGAATATGCACTGGAAAGGGAGAGAGGACTTTCATCGACAGAGGACCACTACATTCCAGGCTATTTTGATATTGATTTAAAGCCGTTAGAAGAGAAGACTATAACGGTAACTGCTTCAATTGAAAAAAAAGTAAAATTAAGAGATGGTTTGGAAGTAATAAACAAAGAGGAAGGAAGAATTAAAAAGCTTTTAAGCAAGGCTGGTTACAAGGATGAACTCGCAAGAAATCTGGTATTGGCAGCCGACAATTTTATTGTACACAGAGAATCTACAAACGCAAAAACTATTATAGCAGGATACCCGTGGTTCACCGATTGGGGCAGGGATACAATGATAGCGTTACCCGGATTGACACTGACAACAGGACGTTATGAGGATTCCAAGGAGATATTGTATACGTTTTCAAAATATGTAAAAGACGGCTTGATTCCGAATATGTTTCCCGATGCAGGAAATGAACCGCCTTATAACAGCGTGGATGCTCCGCTTTGGTATTTTGAGGCTGTTAACAGGTTTGTTAAATACACAGGAGATCTGAAATTTGTTAGGGAAAATTTGTATGAAGGGTTAAAGGAAATAATAAAATCCTATTCACAAGGAACGCATTTTAATATAAAAATGGATACTGACTATCTTATTTCTGCAGGAGATGAGCACACACAGCTGACATGGATGGATGCCAAGGTGGGAGATTGGGTAGTAACACCAAGACATGGAAAGGCTGTAGAGATTAATGCTTTGTGGTATAACTCACTGAAAATAATGAGTGTGCTTGCTGAGCATTTCAAGCAGGATGGCAAGGCATACAGCGAGCTTGCAGAGAAAGTCAGGCAGTCCTTTATTGAGGAATTTTGGAATGAAGATAAACTATGTCTTTATGACTGTATAACACAAAAAGGGAAAGATGACAAGGTACGGCCTAATCAGGTAATGGCTGCAAGTCTGTCGTATCCGGTAATAGAGGGAGACATGGCTAAAAAAGTTGTAAATACGGTGGAGAGGGAACTATATACTGCATACGGCTTAAGAAGCTTATCTCCTAAGTCACAGGAGTATGTCGGAATATACCTGGGAGATCAGTACAAAAGAGATGGAGCATATCATCAGGGAACAGTGTGGACATGGCCATTGGGGCAGTTTATAACGGCTTATCTCAAGGTGCATAATTATTCTGCGCAAGCAAAAGAAATGGCTATGAGGTTTATAGAACCTATTAATGACCATTTGAAGGATGCATGTTTGGGAAATATTTCCGAAATATTCGACGGCAATGAGCCGTTGATTCCAAGAGGCTGTTTTGCACAGGCGTGGAGTGTTGCAGAAATATTGAGAGCCTATGTGGAGGGGGTACTGCGTACGGGAGAACTTGATTAAAGGTAATAATGATACTTTAGAAGGCATTATAAAGTGAGTCAAAACGAGTATAAAATAAAGAGATTGATAGTTGCAGGAGGCTAATCAGGAAGTGCATTCTTAACATTATAATTGTAATAAATCAGTAATGTTAAAAACACTGGTATTTTATTATAAAATGGTATATAATTTTGTATACTATTTAGATATTATGAGGTGTCAGGGTTGTCATTTTCTTCAACAATAAAAAACGAGTTGTGTAGAATTGATGCCGGGGATAGAAACTGTTTATTGCATGAACTTGCAGCAATAATAAGGATAAGTGGCTTGGTAAAGGTTATAAGCACCAATGAGATTAATTTAAGGATAACAACAGAAAATGCCGCTTTTGCCAGAAGAGTTTTCATGCTGATTAAGGAATTGTACGGCATTAATGCTGAAATGAGTATAAGAAGAAGCAAAAAACTAAAAAAACATATTTTATATATTCTCGTAATTACATCTTCGAACGGCTTGAAGAACATTCTTAGTGATATTAATATTATATATGCTGCAGACAAGGAAGTTTACAAACTGGTTGATTATCTGCCTTATGTTTTGAAAACCAGAAAGAGGTGTTGCAGAAAAGCTTATTTGAGAGGTGCTTTTCTTGCCTCAGGTTCAATTTGTGACCCTGAGAAAACATACCATCTGGAAAT
>JAAZCB010000162.1 GCA_012513545.1 Clostridiaceae bacterium | reverse complement strand
TTGCTTCTTATGCCGGTTACCCGTCATCAAATAGTGCATTTAAATGCTTGTAAAGAATTAAAAGATAAGTGTAGTAAAATGTTCACTTCCTGATTTGTGGTCAGTGCTAAAAGACTACCTGAGGGTGTATAATACTCTTATACCTTGTTAATTATAATTTCAAGGGTGTTATGGCTTAAGAACAATCTTTCCTTTAAGGGCTCACTAAGTCTTAAGGTAATAATGGTCCCTCTTGTAACATTACTGAAAGTATACGAAACATTAGTGTAGTTATCTCCAGTCTCGACCTTTGTTTCATATGGAATCTGCGACTCAATAATTAAATGGTCATAGAATTTATCCGAGTTATCACCGCTTGCAAGTGCACCTGATTTATGAACGTTTAACGGAAGAAGTTTTTCCGTAGGTTGCCTTTCGGATAATACAAGTGTTACATTTTTTGTTGATAAATATATATGGTCTTCTTCAAAAGCCAGGTTATTCGCCGTTAAAGAATATTGCCATTGTTCCTTTGCGTAGGACATGAGCTTTTCATTTCCTAAAAGTTTGGTAATCTTATCTTCGTAGTACTTATCCTGCAATTCGAAAAGCCTGTTATCTATTGCCTGGATTTTATCCTCAAGGATCTGATTGCTTTCAACATAAGTTTTGCGTACATCTTCAGCCCAAGCTTCCTTTTGTTTAATCTGGTAGTAGCTTATTATGATTAATGCAGAAAGAAGAAGTATGATAATTGATAAGACGATAATTATTCCTTTTAAATGAAACTTTTTCATAAGCGTAGCAACCCTCCATAGACTATATATAGCTATATCAACCCGTACCCGATAAAAAATACAATTAATTTGGATTTGTGAATAGACTTGCCTCAAGCGTGAGAGCTTCCACGCTTGAGGCAAGAGATAGTTAAATGCTAGTCGTTAATTTTTACTTCTATAACTGATTGCTGTTCATAGGAACCTGATTTTGCATCCTTGACCCAAACAATGATCTTGTAATTTCTAGAGTGTTTAGGTAGCCAACTGCAGGTGTTATCAGGTGAAAATTCTTTTAAGGTTCTCCAACTGTTAAGTTCATCACTAATCTGGAATTTGTACATTAAATTATTTGAACCGGATGCATTAACAGATATAGTATGAAGAGTACCTTTCTTTTTGTTACCGGAAATATCAACTTTATTTATCTTAACATCTGAGGTTGTTCCATCTGTTATCCTGTAAACAACAGACTTCTGGTCCTCGTAAGATCCCGACTTGGTATCCTTTACCCTTGTCAGAATTGTATAAACTCCGGGGTCTAAAGGAGTCCATTGGAAAGTATTTTCTACAGAGTAATCCTGAATTAATCTGTAACCTTTAGCTTCAAGTCTCCAGAAGGAATACTGGAGTTGATTTCCGCCTGATGCGCTTGCTGTAAACTCCATAGTTGTACCAACTGGCTGAACCAATTCTTCTTTGCTTAATTTTACAGAATCAAGTTTTACAGTGCCTACTTCAGGTTTGGTTATCCTATATTCTTTTCTTATTTCATCATCAGAATTTACTGAGCCAGAGTCTTTTACGAAAGATCTGAACTCGTAAACCCCTGATTTATCCGGCTTCCATGAATAAGATTTGGAATCTGAATAACCATCAGATACAACAGGTTGTCTCATGTGTTCACCTACCGTAAGCTTGTAAAGTTCTGAGAAGCCTGGGCGTGATTTATCTGTTAAACTGACATTAACCTTTCCGTTCTCATCTTTAGTAATGTCCATACTTTCAAATTCGGGATAAATATATTGTTTGCTGGTTATGTTATATACCATTGTCATTTCATCGGTCTGGGTATTGTCTTTGTTTCTGACAAAGACTTTTATTTCGTAACTTCCAGCGTTCTGAGGCACCCATGTAAATTTATTGGATTTGTTGAACGTGTTTTCCGAAACCTTTTTCTTGTTTTTTGTATTTTCACTAACTTCAAATTTGTAGTAAATGGTTTTGGATCCACTGGCTAATACAGTTATTTTTACAGGTTTACGAACCTCTCCAAAGCCTTCGGTAGTTGAGTCGGTTGTAATCCTGTCAATTCTCAGGACATCGGAACTGTGGCAGGTAATTTGCCCTACTTTCTGATCGTAAACTACTCCGGTATCGGCATCTTTTATTCTTGCCTGTACGGAATAACGGTTATCCTTGGTGAGGGTAGGTTTCCAATTTACAGTAGAATCTGTGTCATAGGACTTAATCAGTTTCCATCCGCCTGCGTCTTCTCCCCATATCTGGTAAAGAAGATTCTGCTCTTGTTTTGGTTCATGCTTTGGTCCAGGCTTTGGTTCATGCTTTACTTTAACATCTACCTTGATTTCCAAGGGGTCAGGTGAGACTTGTGTTAAAGAAACATCAGTAATGACGGGGTTTTTACCCTTTGGGGCTTTTTCGTTACCGGGACCACCACCAGGACCACCGGGACCACCTGGGCCACCAACAGGACCTCCAATGGGGCCTTCGCCTGGGCCTTTCTTTTCAACAGCAGCATAAACGGCAAAATTTGATAAAACCATAAATGCAACAAGAACAAACAATGTGAGTCTAAAAATCAGCTTTTTCATAATGTTAATTATTACCCCCCTTTATAAACTTTGATATGAGCTGAGACATTTATATCAACTCTGTATAACGTGCCCAGAATGATAATAGAAATTATGTATACAGAGAATTTTATTCAATAAATATAGTAAAGTTAGTATATATATATTACCAAAATAGTTACAAACATTATACCATATAATAGAAAATAATACAATAGGAAAAGCATGTTTTAAACACATAGTTAATTGAGGACTTAAGTAAGCATTTAACCTTCAAAAAATAATTGTAAAAGTCATGAAAACTCTATCGATATAACCAGTATAGTGTTTCTTAAATTCCTGTTCAGATGAAAATCTCCGAACCCGTTAAAACATTGGGGTCATCGGATTTTCATCATGCGTAGGTAATTTGAGAATACACTACTGGATATGAAATGTCTGCTGTTG